>DATEEV010000362.1:0-12051 GCA_035281005.1 Microthrixaceae bacterium
CGAGATGGGCACCGGCGTGCTCGTGACCTATGCGTGCCATCCCACCCTGCAGGCGAGCCGCGCCGTCGCGACCGCCGACGCGATGGGCGGGCCCGGACGCTTCACGCTCGGCCTCGGTCCCTCGCACCAGCCGGTCATCCAACACATGTTCGGCCTGTCCTACGACACCCCAGGACGACACACCGACGAGTACATCCAGATCGTGACCGCGCTCCTGCGTGGCGGGTCGGTCAGCTTCGCCGGCGAGGAGTTCCGGGTGAACGCGATGACCCCGCCCCCGCCCGACGGTGCCCAGATCCCGGTGCTCGTCGCGGCGCTCGGGCCGCGCCTGTTGCGAGTCGCGGGAGAGCACGCGGAGGGGACCGTCACGTGGATGGCGAACGCGACGGCGATCGAAACGCATGTCGCTCCTCGGATCGGGAAAGCTGCGAGCGCGGCGGGCCGACCGGAGCCTCGGATCGTGGTCGGGTTGCCAGTCGCCGTCCACGACGACATCGACGAAGCGCGTGGAGTCGCCGCCGAGCAGTTCGCGATGTACGGGACCCTGCCGAACTACCAACGCATCCTCGAACACGGGAAGGCGGACGGCCCCGGTGCCGCGGCGATCATCGGCGACGAAGCGTCCGTCTCCGCGCAGATCACCGCGCTGTTCGAGGCAGGCGCTTCCGACGTGTGGGCCGCGCCGTTCCCGGTGGGTGACGACCGATCGGCGTCGCGGGCTCGGACCCGTGCGCTGCTCGGGGAGCTCGCCAAGAGCTGAGGCTGGACCTCGTGGTGGAATTGGAGGAGGTGTGTCGGCGCGCGATCGAGCACGTCGACGCCCGTTCGATCGGTGGGCCGATCGAGTCGAACCTGTCGGTGACGCTGAACTTCCACCCCGACCGTCACGCCGCGGGCGGCATCACGATCCAATCGATGGCGTCAGCGGGCCATTACCAGTCGCAGTTCGTGACGGGGACGAGCGCGGGCGGGCTGACCGCGCATCGTGGCGGAGATCGGTGGCGCTGGGAGAGTCGGATCTTCGGCGGCGCGTACGACGACGCAGCCCCTGAGCTGCGTCCCACCTACGGCGCCCTCAACTTCCGGCGACGCACGCTCGGGGGGTCGGTCCGTTTCGGGTCGGCCCACGTCCGCCTCAAGCCAGAAGCACTGACCCGTTGCACGTTCTGTTACCCGGACAGCGTCTTCGAGCCCGACGACTTCGGCACCGCGACGCACATGGCCCTCACCGATCTCGCCCTTGCCGGCGACCAGGACCCACTCGACGACTACGTCGAGGCCCAGGTCCACGGTCCGGTTCGCTTCGACCGCGACGTCGAGGCCGTGGTGCTCGATCCGAGCTTCGTCGCGACGCCCGTCGAGACCGCCGCCGTCGAGTTGGGGTGTCCGATCGAGTGGCACTGCGGCCTCGTGCTCGACGTGGCGACGCTGCGTCGACATCCCGACTACCGGGGCCAGGAGTTCGTGGACCTCGGCTGCCACATCGCCGAGTCCGGGGTACTGACGGCCCGAGTCATCGGCGATGCTTCACGGTCCGGGCAGTACGACGAACAGGCGCTCAAACGGGTCTGGCACTGCGTCGCCCGCTTCGGTACCCCGGCCGCGTGAGACCACCGGTGGGGCACGACAAATATCGGGATTCCTATATAGATAGGCAATCCGATGTAAGTTCGGATTGATGGGGCGGACACAGGAGGAACGACGAGCGGAGACGCGAGCGCAGCTGCTGGACGCAGCCGCGGACCTCTTCGCCCGGAAGGGCTTCCACGCCACTTCCGCCGAGGCTGTGGCCGCGGCGGCGGATCGCACCACCGGCGCCCTCTATGACCACTTCGGCGGCAAGGAAGGTCTGCTCGTCGCCCTCCTCGAGCAATGGATCGAACAGACGATCCTCGACACCGCCGCCAACGTCGAGGCCGCAGCAGGCCTCGACGGTCGCCTGGCCGAGCTGTGGCGAGGCCTGGTTCGTCGCGACAGCGAGACCGGTGACGCGTGGTTGCTGCTCGAGTTCGAGCTCTGGCTGCACGCGGTACGCGATCCCGAGATGGGCGTCGTGGGCGCCGAGCGCTTCCAGGTGCTCCGGGCGGGGCTGGCCACCGGGTTCTCCGACTGGTCCACCGAGCTCGGCTTCGACCTGCCGGCACCTGCCGACGAGCTTGCCGTCCAGGTGATCGCCCTGTTGCTCGGTGCCGCGTTCCAGCACCGCCTCGACGCCACGGCCGTTCCCGAATCGACCGTGGTCGCCGGGCTCTCTCGGCTGCTCGGCCTCGCATCCACCCCATCCCGACCGACCTGACCCCAGCGCCACCAAAGGATCCCGCCATGAGCATGACCCTCTCCGACATCGACCTCCTCGAGGACACCTGGGCCGTCGCCGTGCCCCACGACCAGTTCGACTTCCTGCGCGTCGAGGCACCGGTGTTCTGGCACGAGCACCCCGAGAGTGAGGGGTTCTGGGCCGTGACGCGCTACGACGACGTTCGCGCCGTGAGCCGTGACCACCAGACCTTCTCGGCCGAGTTGGGCTCGACCTTCGTCATGGACCAGACCGAGGAGGCCCTCGAGATGATCCGCATGACGATCCTCAACATGGACCCGCCCAAGCACTCGCGCTACCGGCGACTGGTCAGCGCCGGGTTCACCCCGCGCATGATCAACCAGCTCATCGAGGCGATCCAGGAGAAGGCCGAGGGCATCGTCGCCAACATCGAAGGTCGCGACGCCGTCGAGTTCGTGGAGGAGGTGGCGGCCGAGCTGCCGCTCCAGGTCATCTGCGAGATGATCGGCGTCCCCAACGACGACCGTCACCTCGTCTTCGACTGGAGCAACCGTCTCGTCGGCTTCCAGGACGAGGACTTCCGCACGTCCGAGGAGGATGGCCAGATCGCCGCCGCAGAGATCTACGCCTACTGCGAGGCGATCGCCGCGGATCGCCGCGAGCGGCCCCGCGACGACATCATGACCGCGCTCGCCCGGGCCGAGGTCGACGGCGATCGGCTGAGCCAGGACGAGATCAACATGTTCTTCGTCACCCTGGCGGTGGCCGGCAACGAGACCACCCGCAACCTGATCGCCCATTCGCTGCACGCCCTGCTCGAACGCCCCCAGGTGAAGGCCGAGCTCGTGGCCGGGATCGACGACGACGCGCTGTGGAGCTCGGCGACCGAGGAGTTCCTTCGTTGGGGAGCGTCCATCCACAACTTCCGGCGCACGGCCACCCGCGACGCCGAGATCGGTGGCCAACCGGTGAAGGCCGGCGACAAGGTCGTCATCTTCTACGCCGCGGCCAACCGTGACCCCGACCATTTCGTCGACCCGCACACCTTCGACATCCGTCGCACGCCGAACGACCACCTGACCTTCGGTGGTGGCGGGGCGCACTTCTGCCTCGGCGCCAACCTCGCCCGGGCGCAGATCAAGGTGATGATGCGCGAGTTCCTGCGCCGTTACCCGAACGTCGAGGCTGCCGGCCCGCACCGCCGGATGCGGTCGGACTTCGTGAACGGGATCAAGGAGCTCCCGATTCGCCTCAACGGCTGACCTCTGCACCGCTTCGGGCGCGCGTTCCCTGGCTTTTGACAGGGCTTCCGCGCCCTCGCGTACGATTCGGCCACCTTCGACGGGGGACTCGATGACGCAGCGGTCGCCGACGGCTCAGAACGCCTCGCAACGACTCGTCCCACCGGCAGCGAAGCACTGTTTCCAGGGGGTTTCCCTTCCGCGCGAATCGATCCGGTCATCGCCATGACGCGGGCAGACGAGCTGCTGACGATCGAGCGCATCGCCGCCCTCCGGCGCGTGGAGATGTTCGCGGGGGTGCCCGGCAACAAGCTCGTCGCGGTCGCCCGACTCCTCGAGGAGGTGCGGGTCGCGGCCGGCGAGACCGTGATCGAGCGCGGCGAGTGCGAGGACTGGCTCTTCGTCGTCGCCGAGGGCCGGGTGCGCTCCCACATCGGCGAACGGGTCCTCGCCGAAGGGGGGCCCGGTGAGATCGTCGGCGAGATGGCCGTCCTGGTCCCGGCAGCGCGGGCCGCGACGGTCACCGCGGTCGAGCCGTCGCTGCTGTTGAAGCTGTGCCGCGGTCCGTTCGGGGAGCTGCTCGAGGACGAGCCGGCACTCGCCCGGGCGGTGATCGAGTCGCTGGTGGTCCGCTTGCAGGCGCAGGCCGACGACACGGCCCGCCAGGCGGGGCTGTGACCCAGCAGCCACCCGACGCCGACGGTCCTCGGCGTCGGCTGGTGCTGCTCGCTTCCCAGGCATTCGCGCTCGGCCTCACGGTCTCATGGATGGCCGTCTCCGCCACGTCACTGTTCCTGGAGGAGTACGGCTCAGGTGCCCTACCCGTGACCTACATCGGCGCTGCCGTGGCCGGCGCGGCGGCGACGGCGTTGATGTCGCGGACCCTTCGGACGCGCCCGCTGTCGACCGTGGCCGTTCGCACGCTGACGTTGTTCGCGCTCGTATTGGTCGCGGCGTGGGTGCTCTTGCGCGCATGGGAGGCGACCTGGGTGTCGTTCGCGCTCCTCGTCCTGTTCCCGATCGTCGTGCCCGTGGGATTCGTCTTCATCGTCGGGCAGGCCGGGATGCTCCTCGATGTCCGGACCCTCAAGTCGTCCTATCCGCGCGTCATCGCCGGGTTCGCGTTCGGCGTCTTCGTCGGCGGAATGATCGGCCCGGTCCTGCTCGCAGCGCTCGACACCGCCGACCTGCTCTTGACCGCGGCGGTCGCCGTCGCGACGTTGACGGGCCTCGTAGCAGCAACGCGGCGGACCTTCCCCGTCGAGCTGTCGGTCATCAGTCACGAGGCCGACCCCGCGGAGCGACCGACGTTGCGGTCACTGCTCTCCAATCGCTTCGTCGTGCTGATCATCACCTTCCAGATGCTCTCCGCACTCGAGAGCCAGTGGCTCGAGTTCCTCGTGAACGACCGCGCCTCGCAGCGCTACACGCAGACCTCCGACCTCGCGACCTTCCTCAGCCGCTTCTTCGCTCTCGCCTATGGGCTCGACATCGTGTTCCTCGTGCTCCTCGCCGGTCTGCTCCTGCGGCGCTTCGGCCTGCGGTACGGGCTGACCGGCAATCCGGCCGTGGTGTTCACGCTGGTCGTCGCGATGATCGTGGCCACGCTGGTGTCGGGCTCGGGCGCGACCGTCGTGTTCCTGCTGGTCGTCGCGTCGCGCGCGTTCGACCTCACCCTCGCCGACGGCGCGGCCCGGGCGTCGTTGAGCGCGGCATACCAGGCCGTCCCGAGCCGCGAGCGGACCGCGGCGCAGGCCGTCGTCGAAGGCCTCGGAGTACCGGTGGCGATCGGGTTCAGCGGTGTGATCCTGCTCGTCCTGCGGGCGACCGTCGGCACCCGCGGGCTCGCCCTGCCGGTGGTCACCAGCGTCGTCGTCCTCGTCTGGGGGATCGTCGCGCTGCTCGTGTTCCGTGGGTACCGGGTGAGCCTGCTCGCGAACCTTCGGCATCGGGTGCTCGATCCGTCCGAGCTGACGCTCGACGAGACGAGTGGGCTCGAGCTCATCGACCGCCTGCTCGACAGCGACGACGACCACGACGTGCGACTGGGCCTCGACGCGTTGGCTGCCAGCGAGCATCCAGAGCACGTGGAGCGCTTGGTGCGGCTGGCCACCGAGGCCCGGCCCGAGCCACGCGCCGAGGCGCTGGAACGCCTCGTCCCGCTCGAACCGGCCACGGCCCGTGAGGTGGCGATCCTCGGCCTCGATCACCCGAGCGGGGCCGTTCGTGTCGCGAGCGTCCGGACCCTCGCGGCCGTCGGCGGGCCCGCCGACGTCGGCGCGGTGACCGCTCTCACCGGCGACCTCGACGACGAGGTCCAGATCGCCGCGTTCTCGGCCTTGGCCCGCATCGGCGGCCGCGCCGCAGGGGATTCGATCTCGGCCCAGATCGCGGGTCTCGCTCGCGATCCCGAGCCCGGGCACCGGATCCTCGCGGCCAGGATCCTGGGGGAGTGCCAGGCCGTCGCGGCGGTCGATCGAGGCCCACTCCCGGGCCTCCTCGATGATGCCGACACGGAGGTGGTCAAGGCGGCGTTGGCCGCAACCGGCCACGACGATGTCGAGGTGCTCGATCGGCTGATACGAGCCCTCGAGGAGCCCCGGACCGCCGGTGCCGCCGTGGAGGCCTTGGTGCGGGGCGGGCAGGAGGCGATCGAGAAGTGCGACGAAGGTCTTCGCGGTGAGCTCGCCCTCGACCCGCGGGGCCAACAACTGCTGACGAGAGTGTGTCGCGAACGCGGCGACCGCGACGCCGTGGCGGTGTTGCGCCGACACCTCCGACATCCCGACCGGGAGGTCGGCCTTGCGGTGATGACCGCACTCGCCGCCACCGGTGATCATCCCGACGCGGTCGGCGGCTCGACCGACACGGCGGACGAGCCCTTGACCACTGCACTCGTGCGCACCGAACTGGAACACGCGACGCGCGTCCTTCAGCTCCTGGATGCGGCACCCCCTGCGCGCGCCCTGCGCCTCGCGCTGCGGGACGAGCTCTCGCTGACCCGACGTCGGGTGCTTGCCGATCTCTCGTTGCGCCACGGGGTCGAGGGCGTCGACCGGGTGACCGTGCAGCTCGATCGGCCGGACCCACGCCTGCATGCCGTCGCCCTCGAATGGCTCGAGGTCACACTCGCGCCGGGCGATCGACTGGCGATCACCTTCCTCGACCCCGGCCTGACCGACGAGGAACGGTTGCGGGCGATGACTCGCGTCCACCCGGTGCCGCCGCTCACCCCGGCGGGTGTCATCGCCGACCTCGTCTTGGACCGTGACGGCCGATGGTTCAGCGCGTGGTTGATCGGCAGTGCACTGCTCGCCGCGTCGGAGATGCCCGAGGTCGACCTCGACGCATTGATCGAGATGATTGGCCACGATGAGCAGCGCGCCGGCGTCAGCGACGTCCATGGTCTCGTGCCCGAGACGATCGCAGGAATCCGACAAAGACAGGCCGGCGCGGGGGTTGCCGAGCGTGCGGGGTGAGGCCCGCCGCTCGCGTGGTCAGCCCGGCGACACCGCGACGCCGAGCGATTGAGCGGCGAGGAACTTGGGTGCGCCGTCCTCGTAGAACACGTCGACGGTGGTGATCGTGAACCCGGCGTCGGTCAGGAGCTCGGTGATCCGTCGGGTCAGGTGGCAGCCGCCGAAGATCCGCTTCTGCAGGGGCTCGAGTCGATGCTGCCAGTGCTGCACCTTCTCGTCCGGCGCCAGTCCATGCTCGACGAAATGAAAGGTGCCGCCCGGCTTGAGGACGCGCCGCACCTCGCCCAACGCGGCGGCGACGTCGGGGATGGTGCAGAG
Source organism: Microthrixaceae bacterium (assembly GCA_035281005.1). Taxonomy (GTDB): domain Bacteria; phylum Actinomycetota; class Acidimicrobiia; order Acidimicrobiales; family Microtrichaceae; genus DATEEV01. The sequence goes on from DATEEV010000362.1 coordinate 7,317, forward strand.
GGTCCAGGTGGACAACGCCGTGTCGAAGCTGTCGTCGGGGAAGGGCAGCGACTGCCCGTCGAGGCCGGCCCGGGTCAACGGCACCGACGTCGCCGCGCGCCGATCGGCGGCGAGCTTCCAGCCGAGATCGGCGGGCTCGATCGCCGCGACCTCATCGATGTCCGCCGGATAGAAGGGGATGTTGAGCCCCGAGCCGAACCCGATCTCGATGACGCGGCCGTGAAGGCCAGAACAGGTCCGGTCCCGCAGGGGGTCGCCGGACTTCATCCCACAGGCGACGTTGATGATCCGCGGCAGAACGTGGTCGGCATAGATCCCCATCCGTGACCTCCCGGCGTACGGGTGGGAGCGTAGGGCGCTGTTCTTTCCCACGTGGGAGCGTTTTCGAGGGCGAACTCGATGGACGGTCGCGGGGCCCTGTCATAACTTCAACTCGAGAAGGAGCCGCCGGATGGGAGTGAAGAAGAACCGCACGCCAGGGTCGGGCCGGGTCACCCCGAAGGGGACCAAACCGGCCGACCACAAGCCGAAGGTGGCCCACCACCCCGAGGTCGACAAGGCCACGAAGGGGTCTTCGGGCGCGGTGGACCCTGCCAAGCACGAGGACGACCGCGCGAACGCGCCTCATCCCGCGAGCCGCCGGGCGCCCGACCGTAGCGGCCATCGCGGCGAACGCTGAGGGTCACGACCGGGTGACGCCCGGCACTACGTCGGGTCAATCACCCGGTGTCTCGTTGAGGTTTTCGTTGAACCCGCGGTAGAGCTCGTAGACGTCCTTGCAGGCCTGACACACCGGGAGCTGTCGCGGGTCGCGGCTCGGCACCCACACGTAACCACAGAGCGCCTCGATCGGCGTGCCGTTCACGCGGGCGTCGAGCACCTTCGCGGTCGCGGTCTCACCGGGACCGACCTTGACGATGTGGGCCACCTCGCCGGGATCCTGCTCGGTGATCTCGTCGGTCACGACGGTGGTGGTCGGCGCGGACGCCGGCTGCATCGTGCTCACACATCCACGCTAACCGTCACCAGCGGAGGCACCACACGTCGAGCGGCCATCCGTAGCTGCGCAGGTCGAGGGCCCGCTCCTTCTCCGAGTCGCCCAGCGCGCACGGGACGAGCACGTGACGCACGCCCCGGCGCGCCGCGAGCCACTCGACGCCCTCGAGGAGCCGGTCGCCCGTCGTCGTCCAGTCGTCGACCGCGCCGACACTCATCGGCTCGGCGACCGCCACGGCGCGACCTCCGACGACCGGGGTGGCGCGGCGATCCGTGGACCGCACGATCGCGACCGCGCCGACACCGACCCCGTCGTCGACCACCAGACCGTGCTGATCACCGCCATCGTCCGGTCCCGCTCCCAGCGACTCGGCGACCCGTGGTGAACCGTCGAGCAGGAGGTCCACCTCGGCGATGTCGGCCTCGACGAGCGCCCTGACCCCCTTGGGTGGCTGCTCAGGTCGGTTGCCGATCACCCGGTGGCGCACCGCGGCGACGGGCGCGAGGCCGGATTCCTCGAGCATCACGACCCGGGCGACGTCCGCCCTGGGGGTGGCGAGATGCAGACCACCTGCCCCGGCTCCCCGGGCTCGGCCGGCGATCGCCACCAGCAGCGCTCGACCTGTGGTGTGCCAATGGCGAGCATCGGTGACCGCCAGCTCGTCGACCACCCAGCTCCGACGGTCGACGGTCGGCCGGGCGCGGATCCACCCATCGACCTCACCGTGGGACTCCGAGACCAGCGAGACGGATCGGCCTGACGCCAGGTGGGCGCGCATCAGGACCGGTTGCAGCCCCACTTCCGAGGAGAGGCTCGCCCAGAGCTCGGGCTCCCAGGCCTGGTGCGCGAATCGGGACGCGGCGGCCACGTCGACCATCGAGTCGACGTCGTCGGAGGTCGCGGGTCGGATCGCCATCAGGTGCACCGTCGTGCCACCAGTGGTACCACCGCTCGCGCGGCGCGTCGATCGAGCGGTGTCGGTGGCGGTACGGGTCGTCGCTCGCGAGGAGGCCGTCGACCGGGTCAGTCGTCGCCGGCGACCTGACGATCGCTCGGGTAGGAGTGTCCGCCGGTTCGTTGCTTCCACTGCTCGTACAGCTCGAAGAACTGATCGCCGAACGGATCCTGGCCCGACAGCCGGAGCCCGGCGCGCCAGATGGTGAAGTCGTCGGGGGCGAGCTGGCTCGCCCGGCGCTGATGCTCGTCGGCCGCGTCGATGCGGCCACGGCGTCGGAGCTCGAGCGAGAGGCGGAACTCGGTCCGCGCCAGCTGGCCGTCGACGGTGGCGTGCGGACGCTGCCCCTCGAGCTCGGTCTCGGGAACGGGTGCGACGTCCTCGACGACCCAGCTGCGCAGCGCCCGCGCGTGCGGTTCGGACGCCTTGCCGTGGAACTCCTTGAACTGGTCGTCGGAGAAGGCCTGGAGGTTCGGCTGGACGATGCGTCGGTCCTCGTCGATCCAGACGACAGTGGGGACGTTCACGATTCCGTAGCGGTCGCAGAACGAGCGATCGGCATCCAACAGGACCGGGAGGTCGAGGTCCTCGACCCATGGGCGCACGTCGTCGGGCGATTCGTCGACGGCGACCGCCACGACGCCGAAGCCGTGCGGCGACAGCTCGTCGTGGAGCCGCTGCCAACCCGGCAGGTCGTAGCGGCACCCGCACCAGCTCGAGAAGGCCACGACCATCTGCTTGTCGCCGGAGTCGTTCAGCAGTGGAGCGGGGCGGCCATCGAGGTCGCGGAGCGTCACCTCGGGGGCTCGGTCATCGGCCAGCTCCGCGGCGCGGATCGCGGCGGCGGTCCCGATCGCGGCGATCCGTTCCCGGTCGTCGACGACCAGGGGCGCTCCCAACAGCGCGGCAGTGCCGACGAGATCGATGAGGTCGCCGTCGCGCAGCTCCGGCAGGTGCGAGATGGGCACACAGGCGTCGTCGCGGCACAGCCCGACGTCGCGGACCTTCCAGCCGGTCGCGGACTCGAAATGCACCGGAGTGAGCCACAACGCGCCGTCACGCGAGATCGCGGTGAGCTCGCTCGGCTCGATCGAAGCGTCGTGGCTGATCACGGTGTAGGAGAGGTCGGTCACGTTTTGCTCCTATGTCAAGCGGCGACCGGTAGGCAAGTGGCCGGTGCCGCTGATGTCGTTGGTTCGGCGTCTGCGAGGAGGGAGCGGAACACGACGTCGGAGAGGCGTCGCTTGAGGGCTCGCAGTGCTTCGGTCTTGGTATTGCCGCTGGCGAGGCGTCGTTCGAGGTAGGCCTTGGCGTCGTTGTGGCACCGCATCTGGGTGATGGCGATGCGGTGGACCGCGGCGTTGAGTTGGCGGTTCCCGGTGCGAGACAGGCGGTGACGTTCGTGGTTGCCAGACCACACGGGCAGGGGGGCGGTGCCGTTGTGGCGGGCGTAGGCGTCCTTGGAACGGAACCGGCGGACATCGGCGGTCTCGGCGACGATCTTGGCGGCGGTGAGCGCGCCGACACCGACGAGCGCGAGCAGGGTCGGAGCCTGGGCTTCGACCAAGGCGGAGATCTCGCGTTCGAGGGCCCGTGCACGCAGGGTCAGGTCGCGGATGTGGGTGACGATCTCACCGGCGATGCGGGCCACGGTCCCGTCGATGCTCTCGAGGCGCACCGTGATCGCGTCGAGGTTCTTGGGGCTGGTCAGCGACCGGCCCGGGGGGTCCCAGGTCGGGTCGAGCTCGTGGAGATGCCAGCGGAGACGGTTGATACAACGGGTCCGCTCCGCCACAAGATCCTCTCGGTGATCGACCAACAGGCGTAGCTCGCGGGCGGGACCATCGAGCTGCGCGGTCGGTAGGTCAGGGTGTCGCAGAGCAGCTCGAGCGACTGCGAGCGCGTCGATCGGATCGGACTTGCCGTAGGTGCGCGCCGCGTCGCGGGCCTGGGCCATCAGCTTCGGCGGGACCCGCACGATCCGCTCGCCGGCGGCCAACAAGTCGGCCTCGAGCCGGCGCGACAGGTGCCGACAGTCCTCCACCGCCCAGGTCCGTTCCGACCCAAACCGTTCCGCCCAGCACAGCATCTCGAGGTGGTCGGCGCTGGTCGTCGCCGACGTTGTCTTCTGGCCGAGCTGACGGCCGACCTCGTCGACCGCCACCACCGTGTGGGTGCGCTTGTGCGCATCAATCCCAAGGGTCACCATGATCACGTCACCTTTCACGTCGAGTGGAAGAGACGGGACCGGTCGGTGGGCACACCTCAGTGGGGGCGATGCCACGCTCCTATCAAGCCACGCCGGCCGGTTCCGCGCGTCTGGGGGCCGGCAGAAAGCGTGCTGCCCACAAGAAGGGGCACCGAGGCTACGAGCCAAACCCCCAGACAATGACCAGAGTGACACTGAGGCGAGGCTAAGGCGGCGTACTGACACCCTCCTGCCCCACCGCAGTCAGCCGCGACCGCTGCGTTCGGCCTCGTCTGCCTCGCGCCAGACGTGGTACCCGGGATACCAGCCCAACATCTGCCGCCACTCGTCAGCGACCCTTCGGGCCAGGCACGGCCACGAGTCGTCCAGGGGCCAGCAGATGTGGCAGCCGATGGGCTCGCCATCCCGATCCCTCATCACCGGCGTGTGCGTCGCCTCGATCTCGGCGACGTCATCACGCATGTAGGCCTCCATCTCCCCCTCACGGAAGGGCCGCCACGCCGGCACTTCGTCTTCGGGATGCTCAGCCCGCCATCGGGCGTCGGCCTCGGCGTTCTGCTCCCGCCGCCGGGCA
>DATEEV010000363.1:0-8587 GCA_035281005.1 Microthrixaceae bacterium
GATCGCCGGCGCCACCCTCCTGACCGAGGCCGAGCCCGAACCGGCGCGCACCCTCGCGTTGTTGGAGCGCGAGCGGGTCACGCTCTTCCGGGGCTGGCCCGACCAGGCGGCCAGGCTCGCGGCGCACCCCGACTTCGCAGCGAGGGATCTCTCCGCCCTGGGTGACGGGAGCCTCGGCGCGCTCCTCCCGCCGGAGCGGCGACCGGCGCCCGGGGCTCGCGCCAACCTGTTCGGGATGACCGAGTCGTTCGGCCCGTACTGCGGCGCCCGACTCGACCTCGATCTGCCCGCCGAGAAGTTCGGCAGCTGCGGGCGGCCCTTCGAGGGGGTGGAGGTGCGCATCACCGATCCCGAGACGGGCAAGGAGCGTCCGGTGGGGGAGGAGGGCGAGATCTGGCTGCGAGGCCCGAACCTGCTCCGCGGGATGTGTGGTCGTCCGAGCGCGTCGGTGTTCACCCCTGACGGCTACTTCCGCACCGGCGACCGGGGGCTCCTCGATGCCGCCGGCTACCTCTGGTACCGGGGCCGCCTCGACGACATGTTCAAGGTGAAGGGCGCCACCGTCTACCCCTCGGAGGTCGAGACCGCGCTGCGATCCATCGATGCCGTTCGACAGGCCCACGTCACCGACGTGGTGGCCGACGACGGGCGCACAGAGGTCGCGGCGATCGTGATCAGCGACGAATCGGTCGACACGGTGCGCACCGCGGTCAAGGATCGACTCAGCGCGTACAAGGTCCCCACCCGGTGGATGCTGACCGCGGACCCGGGGGTCGTTCCCATGACCGCGACGGGCAAGGTCGACAAGCGAGCACTGCGAGAGCTGTTCGAGCACGCGGCAGAGAGGGAGCACAGATGACCACGGCGATCGACTGCCTGGTGAACGTCGACTTCGGCGACCAGAAGATCCCCGACTGGATGGTCCGGGTGAAGGATGACTACTTCAAGGGCGGTGAGTCGTTCCTCGCGAGCCCTGAGCTGCCTGAGCTCCTCGAGGACATGGACGCGAACGGCGTCACGAAGGCCGTCCTCATGTCGAAGGTGGGCGACACCGACGGGCGAGCCCAGCGCTACGCCGCCGCCGAGCCCGAGCGCTTCACCCTCGCCGCGGGCGGGTTCAACCTCCTCAAGCCCATGAAGACCGTGCGGGCGCTCGAGGCCTACGTGCGTGACTTCCCGGTGGCCTACGCGGTGGTCGGGCCGAGCTTCTGGGGCGACGGCAATTATCCGGCGAGCGACGCCGTCTACTACCCGCTGTACACGAAGTGCTGCGAGCTCGACCTGCCGCTGTGCATCAACACCGGGATCCCCGGCCCGCCCATCCCGGCAGAGACCCAGCACCCGATCCATCTCGACCGGGTGTGCATCCGCTTCCCCGAGCTGAAGGTCTGCATGATCCACGGCGCCGATCCGTGGTGGGACGTCGCCATTCGCATGATGATCCGGCACCGCAACCTGCGGATGATGACGTCGGCCTGGTCGCCCAAACGGCTCCCGGAGTCACTGCTCCACTTCATGCGGACCCGAGGCAAGGACCGGGTGATCTACGCCTCGGACTCACCGGCGCTGTCGATGAAGCGCTGCATGACCGAGGCCGCCGCCCTCGACCTGCCCGACGACATCCGCGCCGGGTGGCTCCGGGGCAACGCGGAGGCCTTCTTCTTCCCTGCCGACTCACCGAGCTGATCTGTTCGAATTGACCCGTTCCGCCTGCCTGGCAGGTATGGAAAACCCTACTGTACGATTTCGGAAAGCGCCGCTACCGGATCCGAGGAGCATGACCGTGGATACGACTCCCCCTGACAGGCCGATCGACGCCGACAACCACTATTACGAGAGCCTCGACGCCTTCACGCGTCACCTCGACCCGAAGTTCAAGGAGCGCGGTGTCCAGCCGGTCAAGGACGGCAAGCGCGTCAAGCTGTTGATGGGAGGGAAGGTCAATCGGTTCATCCCCAACCCGACCTTCGACCCGATCATCGTGCCGGGGTGCCTGGACCCGCTGTTCCGGGGCCAGATCCCCGAAGGGGTCGACCCGCGCTCGTTGATGCAGGTGGAGCCGCTCCGTGCCGAGTACCAGGACCGCGCGCGGCGCGTCGAGGTCATGGACGAGCAGGGCCTCGGTGCCGCCCTGTTGTTCCCGACGCTGGGGTGTGGCGTCGAGGAGGCGCTCAAGGACGACATCCCCGCCACGATGGCATCGCTCAGCGCCTTCAACCGCTGGCTCGAGGAGGATTGGGGGTTCGACCACGAGGGCCGGCTCCTCGCCGCGCCGATGCTCTCGCTCGCCGATCCCGACGCCGCGGTCGAGGAGGTCGATTCGCTGATCGAGCGTGGGGTGAGGATCGTGCACATGCGCCCCGCGCCGGTCCCGGCACCGAACGGCACCAGCCGCTCCCTCGGCCACAAGTTGTTCGACCCGGTGTGGGCGCGACTCGCCGAGGCGTCGGTGCCGGTGGCGTTCCACCTGGGTGACAGCGGCTACCAGCGACGGTTCGGCGGCGCCTGGGGAGCACGCGACGAGTTCGGCTTCGGCAACAGCGATGCGCTCGCCCAGGTGATCGTGTCCGACCGCGCGATCCACGACACGGTCGCCTCGCTGATCGTGCATGGCGTGTTCAAGCGTCACCCCGCGTTGCGCGTCGCCAGCATCGAGAACGGCTCCGACTGGATGCACGAGCTGTCCAAGCACCTCCGCAAGCAGGCCAACCAGACGCCGTGGGTGTTCAAGGAGGATCCGCTCGACACGCTGCGACGCCATGTCTGGGTCACGCCGTACCTCGAGGAGGATCTCTCCAGGCTGGCCGACCTGATCGGCGTCGAACGGATCCTGTTCGGCTCCGACTGGCCGCACGGTGAGGGCGTCGCCCAACCCCTCGACTTCGAGAAGGAGCTCAGCGGGTTCGGCGAGGCCGACACCGCACGCATCATGCACGACAACTGCGTCGAGCTGCTCGGGGCGCGCCCGTGAGGGGGCCGGCTACGGGAAGCCCTCGGCCGCACGCCGCGCTGTACGACGAGGTCCAGGCCTGGCTCGAGGCCAACTGGAACCCGGATCTCTCCGTCGACGCGTGGTGGAAGACGGTCGCGGCCGCTGGCTGGGCTGCCCCGCACTTCCCGGCCGACGCGTGGGGCCGCGGTCTCGGCCAGCAGTCCCAGCGCGTGGTGCGCGCCGCGTTCAAGGCGTTCGGCGCGCTCCGTCCGCCGGGCGACCTCGGGATGCTGATGGCGGCGCCGACGATCCTCACCCACGGCACCCCCGAGCAGAAGGCCCGCCTGATCCCGCCGATCCTCGAGGGTCAGGTCGGCTGGTGTCAGCTGTTCAGTGAGCCCGGGGCCGGCTCCGACCTGGCCGGGCTCACCACGCGGGCCGAGCGCGACGGCGACAAGTGGATCATCACCGGCCAGAAGGTGTGGTCGAGCATGGCGATGCGGTGCGACCACGGCATGCTGCTCGCCCGCACCGACTTCGACGTGCCCAAGCACAAGGGCATCTCGTGGTTCGCGTTGGACCTCGACCAGCCCGGCGTCACCATCCGACCGCTGCGCGAGATGACCGGCCACGCAGTGTTCAACGAGGTCTTCCTCGACGAGGCCGTCGTCGACCACGCCGACCTCGTCGGTGGCGAGGGCAACGGTTGGGCCGTGACCCAGACCACCCTCCATTTCGAGCGCTCCGGCATCGGTGCCGGCGGCTCGCACGCCGGCTTCCCCGAGCCCGGGCCCAAGGGCGGGATGCTCGGACGGCGAGCGGGCGACGTCGCGCCGCTCGAGGCGCCGAACTCGAAGCTGACGCTCGGCTACGACGACGTGGTCGAGCTGGCTCGTGAGGCCGGCCGCACCGACGACCCGATGATCCGCCAGGAGCTGGCCCGCCTCTACACCTTCGGCCAGGTCGGTCTCTGGAACGCCCTGCGCGGGCGCGCCGAGGCCAAGCGGGGAGGCGGCCAGGCCGTGGCCAACATCGGCAAGCTCGGCCAGACCCGAATCGTGAAGCTGGCGGCGCGGCTCGCGACCGACGTGCTCGGCGTCGGTGGCCTGGTCACCGCCGGCGACGACTCCGGCCAGCCGGTGCCCGGCGAGGGCGTCGTCGCCGAGGCGATGGTCTTCTCGCCGGCGTCGTCGATCTACGGCGGGGCGGACGAGATCCAACGCAACATCGTTGCCGAGCGCTCGCTGGGCCTGCCCCGCGAGCCCGCCCCGGATCGCGGCCGGCCGTACGGTGAGGTCCTGCGGGAGCTGTCGACGCCGCGATGACTCAGTGCCGGTGATGGAGCTCTGGGAACTGGTCGCCCGCGAGCGGATCCGCGACACCCTGGCTCGGTACAACTGGTCCGGCGACGCGTTCCGACTCGACGAGCTGGCTGCCGCGTTCTGTGAGGACGGCGTGCTCGAGGTGCGCGGGCGCGAGCCGTTCCATGGCCGCGCGGCGATCGTCGACTTTCTCTCGGGTGGCGCCGAACGAGGTGACGACGAAGCCCGCCGCGCCGCGCGGCTCGCCGAGGCGAAGGCGAGCGGTGTGCGCAGGATCGTCCGGCATCTGGTCACCAACACGCGCATGGTCGAGGTGACCCCGGACCGGGCGCGGGTCGAGTCGTACTTCACGGTCGTCACCGAGATCGGTCTCGACCATCACGGCCGATATCGCGATGTGCTGGAGCCGGTGGGCGACGAGTGGTTGATCCGATCGCGGCTCGTCTCCACCGACTGGCGCGATCCGCGCTCGACGATGGCGCGTGACGCGGACGTGAGCTGAGCGCCGGCCATCGTGCGGCGGTCAGCTCGTCCAGACCCGGGCGAGTGCCGCCTCCTCAGCGGCGACGAATGCCACCGTGGATCCAGAGCAGGGCGGGATGCGGACGGCCCGTGGCGTCCAGGGGCCGGTGGAGCCGGACGGTGACGGGGCCCGCGGTTTGGACCTCGACACGCTTGGACGGTCGACGGTCGAGCAGGTGGGTGAGCACTCGGACGACCGGCAGGTTGCGTTCGCTCACCGCTCGACGCGGCAGCACCTTCGCGAGCCGGCGCAATCCGGGATCGAACGGCGACGTCACGACGACCTCGTGCCGTGCTCGCCCTCCGACCAGACCTCGAGCAGGTCGTTGGTCATGGTCACCGTCGCGAGCAGCGCGAGCGTGCCGTCGATCACCGCGTCGGCGTAGTCCTCGGGCACGCCGGCGACCGCATCGCGGGGGAGCACGACCTGGTACCCGGCGTTCACGGCGTCCATCACGAGGTTGATGATGGCCACGTTGACCGAGACCCCGGTCGCCACGATGGTGGTCACGCCGAGATTGCGCAGGATCGGGTCGAGATCGGTTCCCCCCATCGGGCCGAGCCCGTGCAGTCGGGTGAGCACGAGGTCGGACGGTTCCGGTCCCAGCTCGGGCACCACCGAGGCGCCCGCGCCTCCCGGAGTGAGGTCGAGGTCGAGGGAGGCAGCTGCCGCGAACAGGCGGGCGTTGATGTTGCCTCCCTTTCCGTCGGGCCGCCGGGTCATCACGCAGTGCACGACGTGCACGCCGGCGGCGCGCGCGATCGGCAACATTCGAGCGAGGTTCGGGATGGCACGGGCCCTGGCCACGTCGGCCAGCGCCTTCAACCCTGCGTCGGGACCGACGATCGCACCCTGGCACTCCTGGGTGACGATGGCGGTGCGCTCGGGTAGCACCAGATCCGTGAGGGACGGTTTCGACGGCACCGCAGGAGTTCAGCAGAACTCTCCTCACTCCGCGAGCAACTCGCTCGACGAAGGGAAGACGGCTGGCGACGCGATTGACACCGCTGCATCGCGGGTACCTGGTGACTCACCGCGAGGGAGGTACCCGAGATGGATGTGCTGGACCACCTGGTCGAGGAGCACCGCAAGGTCGAGGCGCTGCTGAAGCAGCTCGGCGACAGTGACGCAGGCCCCGGACGCGAGCGGATGCTCGCCGATCTCGAGGAGATGCTGCGCATCCACATGGCGGTCGAGGAACAGTTCGTCTACCCCATCGCGGATGATGTGCTCGACGACGATGACGACGTCGAGGAAGGTGAGAACGAGCATGACCTCGCCCGCGACGTGATCGAGAACGCCCGCGAGCTCGTGGCCGAGCCCGGCTTCGGCGCGGCGATCGAGATGCTGACCGCGGGCCTGGAGCACCACCACGGCGAGGAGGAGCGCGACATGTTCCCCGAACTGCACGAGAAGGCAGCGGAGCGGATCCGCGACCTCGGCGACCCGGAGGTGCTGGAGGCCAAGGTCAGGACGTAGGTCGATCGATTCGTCTCGCTCAGGGCGTCTCGGAGTCGCGCCGATACACAATCGCGGCGCGGCTCAGGCCTCGGTGCCGTCGTGGGAGGTGCCGTCCGAGCCATTCGAGCTATGCCCGTCACGGAACTGTCCGTCACGGAAGTGGTGGTGCAGGCCGGTCAGCTCGAGCAGTCGGTCGAGTGTCGGGCCCATCTCCTCGAGGACGAGGCGGCCGCCGTGTTCCTCGAAGTCGTTTCTCGCCGTGATGAGGGTTCTCAACCCCGCGCTGTCGACGAAGCTCACCTGGGATGCATCGACGAGCACCAGCAACGCCCCTTCGTCGAGGGTCTGGGTGAGCTCGTCGCGGAGCATCCCCGCGGTCGACAGGTCGAGCTCGCCGCTCACGACCACTCGATGGGTGAGTCGTCGCTGGCGATCAACCGCTCGTGTCACCTCGAGTCCGGTCATAGCCATGCACCTCCGAGCGGGATAGAGATGTTTACGATGATGTCGAGATGGCTATAGTATCGCTGACGGATAGATAAGCTATCAAGCCCGAAATGGCAACTTCGACCCCGGAGCTGCCGTTCAACCAATTGGAGGTGTCACCGATGCTGTTGCGATCTGATCCATTCCGTCAGTGGGACCGAGTGTTCGAGCCGCCAACCGGCGCATCGTTCGCCCCAATGGATGCCTTTCGGCTCGGAGACGTGATCACCGTCCAGTTCGATCTGCCCGGTGTCGATCCGGACTCGATCGACCTCCAGATCGAGCGAGGCGAGTTGCGCCTGAACGCCGAGAGGCGGCGCGTCGGTCCCGAAGGAGCCCAGTACCTGGTGCGGGAGCGGACCGAAGCGACAGTCTCTCGACGACTGATGCTCGGCGACGTCCTCGATGTCGAACACGTCGACGCCGAGTACCACGACGGCATCCTGACGCTTCGCATCCCACTGCACGAGAGCGCGAAGCCGCGCCGCGTCGACGTTCGACGCTCTGAGGGAGATCGCCAGAAGGCGATCACGGTCGAGTCGTCGTGACGAGACCCGAACGCGAAGGGGGTGGCGCCTCCTCGGACACCACCCCCGTGGCGCGTTCGTGGTCGGAACGACTCGATGATCCCGACGAGCCCCTGTACACGGTGGCGGTCGTCTGCGACCTGCTGGGTCTCGACAGTCAGACCCTTCGACGGCTCGGAGTGGCCCTCGAGCACGGCAATGCCAGGCCTTCTGGCAACCAGCGCCGCTACTCCCGCAGCGACATCGAGTCGCTGGCTGCCGCAGTCGCACTCGTGCAGGAGGGGATCCAGCCCAACGCGGTCGGGCGGATCCTCGACCTGGAGCGCCAGGTCGAGGTCCTCAGCCGGCGCCGAGCTCGATGAGGGTGGTGCCGATCGCGATCTGCACGGTGACCCGGCCGTCGTGGTCGGCACGGTGCTCGGTCGATCCGGCCGTCACTGATCGATCGGCACCCAACCCGACCAGGGTGACCGCGGCCGGGACACCGGTGGTGAGCTCCAACTGACCAGGTTCGCCTGAGATGAGGCCGGCTCGCTCCGCGTCGATCGTGAGCGCGGCCACTCCGATCAACGAGCCGGTGAGGCGTTGGTCGGAGGGCGCCTCGCCATCCTCGTCGCGGTACACCCCCCGCTCGGTCCACGTGTCGCCGGTGACGACTTCGGGGTTCACTCCGCACAGGTCGCCTCCCGTAGCGACACTCGAACCGGTCCTCGACACGTGGACGACCTGGCTGCGCTCCGGCCGCTCCAACGCGTCGCTGGTGAGGTCGGCCACGGCGATCGACTCGCCCGCCGCCTCGACGCCCGACACCCAGTAGGCGTTTCCCCGTGGAAGGTCGAGGTCGACACCGGCGGCGACACCGCGGTCGAGCGTCGGGTCGAGCGAGTATCGAACACGCGCCGGAGCCGTCACCCTCACGAACGACGGCAACGACTCATAGACACAGTCGTAGACGAAGCCACCGGCCTCGTGGCCTCGGTCGTCGAGCATCCACGAACGGAATCCGAGCCCGTACCGGTCGAGCGCGTCGGTGGTCGCGCGGGCGAGGTCGGCATCGATGAGCTGATCCTTGGCCCCGTTGATCTGCCGGGTTGGGTGCCGATCGATCAGTGACGGCCGGATCGACCGAGCACCGTGCCGACCACGACGGCCGGGTCACCGTGCCGATCGCGATCGGCACCACCCTCATCGGGCTCGGTGCCGGCTGAGGACCTCGACCTGGCGCTCCAGGTCGAGGATCCGCCCGACCGCGTTGGGCTGGATCCCCTCCTGCACGAGTGCGACTGCGGCAGCCAGCGACTCGATGTCGCTGCGGGAGTAGCGGCGCTGGTTGCCA
>DATEEV010000364.1:0-11745 GCA_035281005.1 Microthrixaceae bacterium
CGCATCCGACCGCCAGGTGACTGCGATCGCAAAGGTCGTCGCGCCGTCGGGCGCCGTCTCGATGGTGAACGACTCCTCCCCACACTCGGGGTGCCCGGGCAGCGTGGCGTAGGTGAAGCCGAACGAGGTGGCGGTGTCGACGACGTCGGTGATCCGGCACGCGGCCAGGATCCAGAGGCCGAGCTGGCGTGTCACCAGCGCCACGGTGGCGCCGACCTCGAGGGGTGCGTCCCGTGGGGTGGGACGCACCCCGGCCCCCCGGTGGACCGACCACGCTCGCAGCGCCGCGGTCGCCCGGTCGAGCAGCTCGGGGTCGCGTCCGAGCGGTGCCACGTGCACCGCAGAGTGGAACTCAGGCGGCGTCGCGCCGGGCGTTCGGAACGTCGGCGCGAGGTGCTCCCGGTCGGCTCGGTAGCGCTCGACGTCGGCCTCGGTCGGCCGTCTGATCGCAATCACCGTGGACGGTCCTCGCCCACTACTCGAAGCCCGGCGCGCGCTTCTCGAGGTGGCTCGCGAGCCCCTCGACCGCGTCGGGGCCGGTGAAGCCGAGCATCTCGTAGGCCAGACTGGCATCGAACGCGGCGAACTGCGATCGTTACCAGTGGTTGAGCGTGTGCTTGGTGAAGCGGAGCGCCCACTGCGAGCCCTCGGCGAGTTGCGTGGCGATCGTCATCGCCCGGTCCTGGGTCTCATCGTCGTCGACGCAGAGGGACACCAGCCCGATGCGCTCCGCCTCCTCACCGCTGATCGGCTCGCAGGTCAGGAGGTGGTACTTCGCCTTCGCCATCCCACACAGCAGCGGCCAGCAGATGGCCGCATGGTCGCCGGCCGCCACGCCGAGGCGCGTGTGGCCGTCGATGATGCGCGCCGTCCGCGATGCGACCGACACGTCCGCGAGCAGCGCGGCCACGAGGCCGGCACCCACGGCCGGGCCGTGGATCGCCGAGACGATCGGCTTCGAGCAGTCGACGATGTTGCGGACGAGGTCGCGCGCCTCGCGCAGCGTTCGCATCCGCGCCGCGTGGTCGCCGATGGTCAGCTCGATCAGCTCGAACGACCCGCCGGCCGAGAAGCCACGGCCTGCGCCGCGGATGAGCGCGACGCGCGCGTCCTCGTCGCGGTCGATCACCGGCCAGATGTCGGCAAGCTGACGATGGGCCTCGACGCCGACGGCGTTGAGGTTCGGGCCGTCGAGGGTGATGCGCAGCACCGATTCGACGGGACGATCGATGGCGAGCTCATCGAACTCGGCGTACGGGACGGGATTCTCGTGGGTCACGTGCGCCATGATCGCATTGTGACGCCGCCCAACCTCGAGCTGCGGGCGCTGCTGCGCGACGAGATCATGCCCGCGCAGCGCGCCGAGTGGCCCGACGACTCGTCATGGGAGGCGAAGGTCGCGTTCCAGCGCCGGCTCTCGGCGCACGGCTGGACCGCGCCCGCGTGGCCGGTCGAGCACGGCGGCCGCGGCTTGGGTGTCGAGGATCAGATCGCGTGCGAGGCCGAGCTCCGCGCCGCGGGTGCCCCGCAGCGGGTCGCGGTGTACGGCGTGAACAACGTCGGCCCGACGATCCTTGCCGCCGGCACGCCCGAACAGCTGGCCCATGCCCGGGCCATCGTCGACGCGACGGAGTTCTGGTGTCAGGGGTTCAGCGAGCCCGACTTCGGCAGCGACCTCGCGGGGATGGCGTGCCGAGCCGAGCTCGACGGCGACCAGCTCGTCGTCAGCGGCTCGAAGGTGTGGACCTCGATCGGCGTGCACGCGTCCCACTGCATGCTGTTGGCGCGCACCGATCCGACCGCCCCGAAGCACAAGGGGATCTCGGCGCTGCTCGTCCCCCTCGACCTCCCCGGCATCGACCGTCGGCCGATTCGCCAGATGGATGGTGGCGCCGAGTTCGCCGAGCTGCACTTCGATGATGTGCGCGTGCCGCTCACCGCCGTGCTCGGGCCACTGCACGGAGGGTGGCGCGTGACGATGGCCACCCTCGGCCACGAGCGCGCCGGGGTGCTGGGGGTGTCGGGCCATCTCATCGGCGAGATCGACCGATGGGTGCGGGCCCGCGCCCTCCACGCGTCACCGGTCGAGAACGACGTGGCGATCGCGATCTGGATCCGGTCCCGCATCCTCGGCTGGATGGGCCAACGGTCCCTCGCCGCCGCGCGCACCGGTGCCCCCGACGTGGCCGGCTCGGTGATCAAGCTGGCATGGTCGGAGCTGTCCCGCGATGCGAGCGAGGTCATCGCGGACGCGCTGGGCGCCGAGGCGATGCTCGTCGGGTCCCCCCAGGTGCAGCGGTTGCTGTGGGGCCCCGCCAACACGATCGCGGGAGGGACCTCCGAGGTGAACCGCAACATCATCGGCGAGCGCGGTCTGGGCCTGCCCAAGGGACCATGAGCATCAGTCGACCTCGAGGCGATACCCGACCCCCGGGTCGGTCGTGAGCGTCGGTCGGTCCGGGCCCTCACCGAGCTTGCGGCGGAGGTTGCGGACGTGGACCCGCAACGCGCCGGTGGTGCCCGACGTCCCCTCCGGCCATGCCCGGTCGAGGATCGTCGATTGCGTCACCACGCGCCCGGGGTGACGGCCGAGTAGCACCAGCAGGTCGAACTCGATCCTGGTGAGGTCGAGCTGCTCGCCCGCCGCGGTCGCGACACGGGTGCCGGTGTCGACCACCAGGTCGCCGAGCGCGAGACGCGTGGGATCCGCTGCCGCGGCGACCAGCTCGCGGTGTCGCAGCGCGACCCGCATCCGCGCCAGCAGTTCCGGCATCGAGAACGGCTTGGTCACGTAGTCATCCGCGCCCTCGTCGAGCGCCCGGACCTTGCGCTCCTCGGCCCCGTCCGCGCTCAACACGATGATCGGGTTGGGGAACCAGCGCCGCAGCCGGACGCAGACCTCGACGCCGTCGAGGTCCGGTAGGCCGAGGTCGAGCAGCACCAGGTCGGGCTCGGACGCGGCCGCGGTCGCGAGCGCGTCGTCGCCGGTCACCGCGACCTCGACCCGATGGCCCCGGGCTCGCAGCGCCGTGGCCACGACCTCGGCGACCGAGCGATCGTCCTCGACGATCAGTACCGAGGCGGGGTCGGATCGTGCGCCCATCGCGTCAGCCGGCCGTGGCTTCATCGAAGAGGCAGAGCGATCGTGAAGAGCGCGCCGCCGCCGGGAGACTCACCGGCGGTGATGGTACCGCCGTGTGCGTCGACCACTGCCCGGCACGTGGCGAGCCCGATGCCGCTCGCTCCGGCGATCGCGCCGGTGCGGAACGGCTCGAAGATGGCCTCGGTCATGGGGGCGTCGAGGCCCGGACCGGTGTCGGCGACGGTGATCGTCATCGTGTCGCCCGAGGAGGTGGCGGCCAGCGTCACGCGGCCACCGGGCGGCGTGTGGCGCGCCGCGTTCTCGAGCAGGTTGGTCAGCGCGAGATCGACCAGGGTCACGTCCGCGCGGAGGATCGGCAGGTCCTCCGCGACCTCGACCACCACCTCGACGTCGGTGAGGACCCGGTCGAGTCGGGCCAGGCACGCCTCGACGAGCTCGAGCAGGTCGACCTCGCGACGATCGGGCTCGAGCGCGCCGGCCTCGATGCGGCTGAGGTTCAACAGGTTGGCGACGAGTCGATCGAGCCGGTCGGCCTCGTCGCCGACCATCTCGAGCAGGCGGCGTCGCGTCGCCTCGTCGTGCTCGGCGCCGTCGAGCAGCTCCGACGTCGCGGCGCGGATGGTGGTGAGGGGGGTGCGGAGGTCGTGAGAGACAGAGCGCATCAGGATGCGACGATCGTTCTCGACCCGCTCCAGAGTCTCGATGCGGTTCGCGACGAGCGTCGTCACCGTGACGGCGACGATGAAGAACACGATGAGGCCGACCACGTCGGCGAACAGCGCGACGGCGGCGGAGCCCACCGGTGGGATGAGCAGCCAGAAGGCGATCGTGGCCGCACCGGCGACCACGTAGGCCGACCAGCGACGACCGAGCACGGCCATGGTGGCGACAGGGAGGACCAGCAGCAGGACCTCGGTGGCGCGGGACACGTCGTCGCCGAACTGGGCGAGTGCCAGGGCGATGGCCGCGACCACGACCACGCCGACGACGGTGGCGGCGACGGGTCGGGTCCGGATCGAGGTACGGGCCCGCGACCAGGACGCCCATGACCAGGACGGAGCTCCTCTCGGATCGCGTGCGCTCACGACGACACCAACCGGGCGCGAGGTGGGGCGACGGCCAGGCTGCCGGGTGGTTCGAGGGTCGGCCCGGCGAGGTGCGCGGCGACGTTCGCCAGGGCGACGTCGAGCAGCCAGGCCCCGCCGACCGCGAGCGCGTCGAGGCAGGCCACGGCGGCGACGAGACCAGTGGTCGGATCGGCGACGGCATCGGCACAGAAGTAGGGCTCGTCGTCGTGCCAGGCCACGAGGCCACCGGCGACCGCGGCGTCGTCGCCGAAACCGACCCGGTTCGATCCGTCGCCGTCGCGTCCGTGGGCGGTGATCGAGACCCAGACCTTGAGGCCGTCGCGCTGCACCGTGTCGGTCGCGTCGATCCCGAGCTGGGCCAGGGCACGGGGTCGCGAGCCCTCGATGACGACGTCCGCGTGCGCGATGAGCTCGCGAAGGGCGTCGATGCCGGCCGGCGTGGGCAGGTCGACGGTCGCGCCCGACTTGCCGGCGTTCATCAGCGAGAAGAACTCGGGCGGGCCGTTGCGGGCGCCGTCGGGCCGGGTCGTCGACTCGACCTTCGTGACCTGGGCGCCGGCGAGGGCGAGCAGCGAGCCGCACAGCGGGCCGCTCCAGAGTGAGCTCAGGTCGACGACGGTGATGTCCCGGAGATCGATCCTGGGCGCGGCGTCGCCGACGCGGGTGGCGCGGCAGGGCAGCGGCTCGGTCCCGACGCTGCTGGTCACCGGTTCCCGTCCGCCGGGCGGAAGGGCGCCGATCGGCAGCCCGAGGAGGGCGCCCTGGCTGTCGAGGTCTCGAGATGATCGCTGCCGGACTGCGTCGGAGACCGCCGGCCACGGGTCGTGGCGCGTTCGGACGTCGGCGTCGAGGTCGAGCCCGAGCCAGGCGGGCAACAGGTCGACGTCGTCGGGTCGGGCGAGCGTGACCGCGACCCAGCCGTCCGCGGTGGGGAGGAGGCGCGTCGCGCCGCCGACGCTCACCTGACCCCGCCGCGTCAGGCGGGCGATCGCGGCGCGTTCTCCGAGGAGCGCGACCGGGTCGAGCTCGACGCGTCGGCCGAGTGTGGCGCTGCGTTCCTCGAACCGCCGGCCCAACTCGACCATTCGGGGCACCAGCGGTGCCGGGGGTCCGAGCGGGCGATCGGGCGGGCCGGTGAGGGCCATCGCCCCGCTCGCGGCCCAGATCGCGAGCACGTCGCGCTCGGCAGTGTTCATCGGCCTCGGCGCACTTTCACACCTGCTCACTCGTCGGAGAGCGCGTCGACCAGGCCCCAGTCGAGCGCGGTCGGCGCGTCGATGGACGCCCCGGTGATGGCGAGCCAGGCGGTGCGATGACGGCCGATGCGGCGGGGGATGCTCACCGTGCCGCCCGCTCCGGGGATCAGCCCCAGTCGCACCTCCGGCAGGGTGAAGGTGGTGGCGGGATCGGCGATGACGTGCCCGGCGAACGCGGGCAGCTCCACCCCCGCGCCGTAGCAGGAACCTTGCACGATCGCCGTCGTGCGGTCGGCCGCGGCGGCGATGGCTCGTGCCGGGCTGCGGGAGAGGCGGAGGAGGTGCGCGGTGGCCGGATCGGCGCGGGTCCCGAACTCGTCGAGGTCGCCGCCCGAGCTGAACACGGTCCCGTCGCCGGTGAGAACGATCGCCTCGTCCGGGCCGGCAGTGGCGAAGGCGTCGATCAGCGCCGCCTGCATGGCCGCGTCGACCGCGTTGCGACGGCCGGGTCGGGCGAGGGCCACGTGCAGTCGGCCGTCGCGGCGCTCGACGCGCACCCGGACGCCATCATCTGCCGCCGACAAACCGTCGCGCGCCCGGCCGGCGAGCCAGCGCGCGTGCTCCGGGCCGGCCTGCAGCATCGAGTAGGCGGTCGACTCCGCGACGAGGGCGTCGCCGATGGAGAGGTCGATCGAGGAGCGGAGGTGGAGCGCGGCGGTGGTCGCGGCGATCGGGCTCGCCGCCACGGCGTCGACGATCCGAGCCGCGTGGGCCTCGTCCTCGACCACCACGTCGACCCCACCGGGGGCCACGTCGCTGGTTCGTGCGATCCCCACGACCACCCGGGGAATCGCCGCGAGCGAGTCGATGTCGGAGGTGTCCCCGTCGAGGTCGACCACGACCGTCCCGTCGAGCATCTCGGCCGCGAGCGGAGAACGCGCCAGCGCGGCGGCCTCGGTGATCGACCGGACGGTGAGCTCCATCGCGTGGCGACTGTACGGTCTGCACGGGCCACAGCGGCAGCCGAACTGGCGCAGCGCGGATACGGTCGAGACCAGGGGGTGATGCCGAGATGCCCGACGAGCCGCTCGCGATCGCGGACACACCGGAGAAGCTGACACCCGAGTGGCTGACCGACGCGCTCTCGCGCTCGGGCCACCTCGACGGGCTCAGGGTCGTCGAGGCGCATGTGCATCCGGTCGGCACCGGGCAGGTGTGCGACAGCTATCGGATCGCGATGACCTTCAACGGCCCGACTCCGACGCCGTCGTCGCTGGTGGCGAAGCTGCCCGGCGCGGACCCGACGAGTCGGGCGACCTCGCAGATGTTGCGGCACTACGAGAAGGAGGTCGGCTTCTACCGCGAGCTCGCGTCCACGCTCACGATGCGAACCCCTCGGCCGTACTACGCGGACGTCGACCCCGGGGCGAACACGTTCGTGCTCCTGCTCGAGGACATGGCACCCGCACAACAGGGCGATCAGCTCGCCGGTTGCACGCCCGAGGTCGCCGAGCTGGCGGTGCGGGAGCTGGTCGGGTTGCACGCGCCCCGCTGGGGCGACCCCGCGCTGCACGAGCTCGAGTGGTTGGCGGGGGGTGACGTCGAGAGCGGGATGCAGATGGCGACGATGATGCTTCCGATGCTGTGGCAGGGGTTCCAGGAGCGCTACGCCTCGGTGCTCGATCACCACGTGCTCGACGCGGGGCGGCAGCTCTTCGCGCATCTCGACGGGTACCTCACTCCCGACGAGGAGCCGGTGACGGTGATCCATGGTGACTACCGCCTCGACAACCTGCTCCTCGACCCGGATCCGCTCGGGGTGCCGATCGCCACGGTCGACTGGCAGACGTGCACCCTCGGTGGTGGTGCGCGCGATGTCGGGTACTTCGTGGGGGCGGGGCTGTTGGAGCACGACCGACGGGAGGCGGAGGACGGCCTGCTGCGGATGTACCGCGATGGCCTCGTCGCGGCCGGCGTCGATCACTACTCGGACACTCGCGCCCAGCGCGACTACCGGATGGGGGCCTGGACGGGACTGATGATCGCGATCGGCGCGTCGATGATGGTCGAGCGCACCGACCGCGGCGACGAGATGTTCATGGTGATGGCGTCCCGGCACTCGCGCCACGCCCTCGATCTCGACGCGGTGGAGGTGTTGAGGTGAATGTGACCACATTTGGCTACAATGTGGTCACATGGAAGCTGGCGTCCGAGAGCTGAAAGCCCGCCTCTCCGAGTTCCTGGGAAAGGTGTCGGAGGGCGAAGAGGTGATCGTCACCGATCGCGGTCGGCCGGTCGCCAGGATCGTGCCGTTTGCCGGCGAGTCCGCCGTCGCTCGTGGGATCGACGAGGGATGGATCGATCCCCCGCGTCGCACTCGACTGGGGCCAGCTCCTCGATTCCGGTCGCACGCGTCGATCCTCGACGTGCTCGACGAGGACCGCGGGTGACGCTGTACGTCGACTCGAGCGCGCTGATGAAGCGCTACGTCGACGAGCACGACTCCGAGGCGGCCATCGGGCTGATGGCGTCGGACCCGGTGCTCGTCACCTCGCGCCTGACCGAGGTCGAGGTGCGGCGGAACCTGACCCGTCTGCTCGACGGTGACCCGCTCGAGTCGACCCGACGCCAGCTGGGCGACGACCTGGATGTGTTCGCGCTGATGAGCCTCGACGCCGTGGTGTGCAACGAGGCGGCACGCATCGCCGAGCAGACCTTGTGTCGATCACTCGATGCCCTGCACCTCGCGTCCGCGCTGCGGGCAGGGGCCGGCACGACCGTGCTCACCTTCGATCGCCGCCGGGCGCAGGTCGCACGAGCGGTGGGGTTGAGCGTTGTGGGAGCCTGAGGTGGTGGTCGATTCGGGGGGAACGAGCACCATGGTTCGAACACGTGCTGGGGCGGTGCGCGGAGAGTGCGTGGACGGGGTGCACCGGTTCCTCGGCGTGCCATTTGCCGAGCCGCCCGTCGGCGCGCGCCGATTCGCCCTGCCCGAGCGGCGAGCACCATGGTCCGACGTCCTCGACGCGACCGTCCACGGGCCGACCGCGACCCAGCCACTGCTGCCGTCAGGCCTCTTCCCCCAGACGATCGTCGAGGGCGACGACTGCCTCCACCTCGACGTGTACACCACGGCCCTCGACGGACTGCGCCCGGTCGTGGTGTGGATCCACGGCGGGGGCATGGTCATGGGATCGAACGTCGACCTCGACGGCTCCGGGCTCGCCCGGCGCGGCGTGGTCGTGGTCGCGCCCAACTACCGCCTGGGGGTCGACGGCTTCCTCACGATCGAGGGCGCGCCGAACAACCGGGGCGTGGCCGACTGGCTCCTCGCCCTCGAGTGGGTCCGCGACAACGTGGAGCGCTTCGGAGGCGACCCTGCCAACGTGACGATCGCCGGTCAGTCGGCCGGGTCGGCCGCATGCCTGAACCTGCTCACCCTTCCTCGCTCCGCAGGACTGTTCCGGCGCGTGTACGCGATGAGCGGCACGCCGTGGAACCAGGTCGACCTCGTCCGCGCCCGAACCCACGCCGCGGAGCTGGCCGGCCGACTCGGCATCGAGGCGACGGTCGACGGTGTGGCCTCGGTCCCGGTCGATCAGCTCATGGCCGTCCAGCACGAGTTGGCCCCGGTGGGCGGGATCGATGCGACGGGTTCGACGCTCGACCAGGTCCACCACCTGGCCACGCTCGAGGGCTGGCTCGGCCCGGTCGTCGACGGCGAACTGGTGCCGTGTCACCCGCTCACCGCCATCGCGCAGGGGGCCGGCGGGGACCTCGATGTGGCGGTGGGGTCGACGGCGGAGGAGATGGATGCGCTCATGTTGCTCATGGGCGCCGACGTCACCGCCAGCGACGCGGATGCCGCGTACGCCCGTCTCGGGCTCGACCCGGACGCGGTCGACGCATGGCGTCGCGACGCTCCCGACCGGACATCCGGCCAGGAGCTCGGCGCCGCGCTCACCGCGCTCTCGTTCCGGGTCCCGGCGCTTGACGTGGCCGAGCTGCGGGCCCGCGCCGACGGTCCCGCATCGACGTTCGTGTACGAGCTCACCTGGCGTCCACCGACGCCGATCGGCGCGGTGCACGGGATCGATGTCTTCCTCGCGCTCGACGCGCTCGACGGCGATGTCGCCCCGATGCTGATGGGTGGCGAGGCGCCGCGGTCGCTCGTCGACGACGTGGCCGGCGCGGTCGTGCGGTTCGCGATCGATGGCGACCCGGGCTGGCCCGCCTACCAGCTGGCCACCAGGACCGAGCGCGCGTTCGACGTGCCGTCGCGGCTTCGTACCGATCCTGGTGCCAGCGCCCGTCGCCTCTTCGGCCCGATCCGCGGGCGGGGCGACTGAGCTAACCGGTGTTGCGGAGGCCCGCGGCGATGCCGTTGACGGTCATGAGCAGCGACCGCACCAGCACCGGGTCGAGTTCCTTGCCCTCACCGACGAACCAGCGGTGTCGGGCGAGCAATTCGATCTGCAGCTGGTGCAGCGGGAGCAGGTAACGGTCGCGCACGGCGAGGGTGCGCTGCAGCAGCGGCTGATCGTCGAGCAGGTGACTCGTGCCGGTGAGGCGCAGCACCTCGGCCACCGTGCGCTCGTACTCCTCCGCGATGCGGTCGAGGACCGGATGCCCCGCCCGGTCGACCAGCCGCTCGACGTAGCGGCGGCTGATCGACAGATCCGTCTTGGCGAGCGTCATCTCGACGTTCGACACGAACGTCGAGAACCAGAACCACCGCTCGCACATCTCCGTGAGGAGCCGATCGAGGCCGGCCTTGCGTGCCGCGGCGAGTCCAGTGCCCACGCCGAACCATCCGGGCACGATCTGGCGTGACTGGGTCCAGCCGAACACCCAGGGGATCGCGCGCAGCCCGCCGAGGCCGGCACCGGCGTCGGGCCGGCGCGCCGGCCGGGACCCGATGTTGAGCGACGCGAGCAGCTCGGTCGGGGTCGTGGCGAGGAAGTAGCCGGGGAGGTCCGGATCCTCGGCGAGGTTCCGATAGGCCGCCTCCGCCGCGTCGCTGACGAGGTCCATCGCCTGGTCCCACCGCGCCAGCGCATCCGCGGGAAGTCGCGGTCGGTTGTGCAGCACGGTCGCCTGGAGCACCGCGCTCACGGTGAGCTCGAGGTTCTCTCGGGCCAGGGTGGGCAGGAGGTACTTGTCGCTGATCACCTCTCCCTGCTCGGTGACCTTCATCTCTCCCTCGAGAGTCCCCCACGGCTGGGCGACGATCGCGTCGAACGTCGGCCCGCCGCCGCGGCCGACCGTTCCGCCGCGACCATGGAAGAGGCGGAGGCGCACCCCGTGGCGGGCCGCGGCGTCGCGCAGGGCGCGCTGGGCCTGGTGGATCTGCCACTGGCTCGTGGTGATCCCGGCGTCCTTGTTCGAGTCCGAGTAGCCGAGCATCACCTCCTGCACACCACCGCGGGCATCGACGATGCGCCGGTACACCGACGTCGACAACAACTCGTCGAGGATCTCTCCTGCCCGGCCGAGCTCACCGACCTGTTCGAGCAGCGGGACGAACCCGATCCGCGCCACCCCGGCGTGCACGTCGACGAGGCCCGCCTCGCGGGCGAGCACGACCGCCGCGAGCACGTCGTCGACGCCATGGGTCATCGACACGATGTACGACTCCACCACGTCGGGGCCGAAGCGGTCGAGCGACTGTCGGATCGTCGCGAACACCTCCGCCGTGCGGCGCGTCTCACCATCGAGGCGGTCGATCACACCGACCAGCGGCCGGCGCCCCTCCAGCTCCGTGACGAGCCGCGAGCGGCGGCCGTCGCGGTCGAGGTCCCGATAGGTGGTCTCGCCGACAGCCTCGTAGAGACGGGCGAGCGTGGCGTGGTGTGCCTCGGCGTGCTCGCGCACGTCGAGTGTGGCGAGTTGCAGCCCCGTCGCCCTGATGACCCGGGCCGCGCGGGCGGCCAGGTCGGCGACGAGCGGTCCGCCGTGGGTTTCGAGTGACCGGCGCAGCACCTCGAGCTCGGCGACGAGGTCGTCACTGCCCAGGTAATCGCGACCCGGTTGGTGGGCGGTGTCGTTGGCCAGCCGGGTGCGGGTCCGATCGAGCTTGGCCCGGATGCACGTGAGCTTGAGCCGGTACGGCTCGGCGGCGTTGAGGCGGCGCCACCGCTCGTCGATCTCGTCCAGCGCGTCGAGGTCCGCCGCGAGGCTGGCGAGCAGGTCGGGGCTGGCGGTGGTGACCGTGGTGGACACGCTGAGCCGTTCGATGAGGTCGTCGACGATGCGCTCGGCACCTCGGATCCCGTACTCGTGCTGCAACAGCAGGACCTGTGTGGTCATCTCGGGCGACACGTTCGGGTTGCCGTCGCGGTCGCCGCCGATCCACGTG
>DATEEV010000365.1:0-13202 GCA_035281005.1 Microthrixaceae bacterium
CGGCCGCGCCTGGCTGCTGGTCGCCGGCACCATCGTCGAGGGCACCTGGACCAGGCCCGCGCGCACCGACCGCTACACGCTGACCGGCCTCGACGGATCCCCGCTCAAGCTGGCCCCGGGTCGCACGTGGATCGAGCTGCCGAGCGATCCGCCCGGGCCGATCGATCCCGTTACCGCTGCGGCTCTCCTTGCCAACCCCCGGTAGCATCGAGTTCCCCGCACACGTCGAGGTTCCGATGTCACACGAGTCGTCGATCCGCCATGAGACCGGGACCACCCGGGTCAAGCGTGGCCTCGCCGAGATGCTCAAGGGCGGCGTCATCATGGACGTCGTCGACCCCGAACAGGCCCGCATCGCGGAGGACGCCGGCGCCTGCGCGGTGATGGCGCTCGAGCGAGTCCCCTCCGACATCCGCCGCGACGGCGGCGTCGCCCGCATGTCGGACCCCGAGATGATCGAGGGCATCAAGGCCGCGGTGTCCATCCCGGTCATGGCCAAGGCCCGCATCGGCCACTTCGCCGAGGCGCAGGTTCTCGAGGCCCTCGGCGTCGACTACGTCGACGAGTCCGAGGTGCTGACCCCGGCCGACGAGGCCCACCACGTCGACAAATGGGCCTTCACCGTGCCGTTCGTGTGTGGCGCGACCAACCTCGGCGAGGCGCTGCGGAGGATCTCCGAGGGCGCCTGCATGATCCGCTCGAAGGGCGAGGCAGGCACCGGCAACATCGTCGAGGCCGTGCGCCACCTCCGCTCGATCGTGGGCGACATCAGGAAGATCACCCAGGCCGATGGCGCCGAGGTCTACGACTGGGCCAAGCAGCTCCAAGCGCCCGTGTCGCTCGTGCAGGAGGTCCGCGACACCGGCTGGTTGCCCGTGCCACTGTTCTGCGCGGGCGGGGTCGCGACCCCTGCCGACGCATCGTTGGTCATGCAGCTCGGTGCCGAAGCGGTGTTCGTGGGCTCGGGGATCTTCAAGAGCGAGACGCCTGCGCACATGGCCAAGGCCATCGTCGAGGCGACGACGCACTACCGCGATCCCGAGATCCTGGTGAAGGTGAGCCGCGGTCTCGGCCGCTCGATGCCGGGCCTCGAGATCGACGGGCTGGGCCAGACCTTCGCCGATCGGGGCTGGTAGCCCATCGGCGCGTCCCTGCCGGCGACGGTCGGGGTGTTGGCGCTGCAGGGAGCCTTCGCGCTGCACCAGCGACGGTTCGAGTCGCTCGGCGCAGCGACGGTCGCCGTGCGGACCGAGGCCGATCTGGATCGCTGCGATCGACTCGTGTTGCCCGGCGGCGAGTCGTCGACCATCTCCATGCTCCTCGAGCGCGCCGACCTGTTCGAGCCGATCTCGAAGCGACTCGAGGAGGGCATGCCCGCGTTCGGCACCTGTGCCGGGGCGATCCTGCTGGGATCCGAGATCCTCGACGGTCGACCCGATCAGCGGTGCTTCGGCGCGATCGACGCGACGGTCCGCCGCAACGCGTACGGCCGCCAGGTCGACTCGTTCGAGGCGGACCTGCCCGTCGCCGGTGAGGACTTGGCCCCGCTCCGGGCGGTGTTCATCCGAGCGCCGTTGATCGAGCGGGTCGGCGACGAGGCCGAAGTGCTCGCGTCGTTCGAGGACCACGCCGTGTGGTGCCGCCAACGCGCGATCATGGTCTGCACGTTCCATCCGGAGCTGAGCGGCGACGACCGGCTCCACCACATGTTCCTGGAGATGTGACCCTCGATGTCCGGCCATTCGAAGTGGGCGACGATCAAGCACAAGAAGGGCGCGGCCGACAAGGCCCGCGGCAAGCTCTTCGCCAAGCTCATCAAACAGGTCGAGGTGGCGGCGCGGCAGGGCGGCGGTGATCCCGACATGAACCCGACGCTGCGCACGATGTATCAGAAGGCGCGGGACAACTCGGTGCCGCTCGACACGATCGAGCGGGCGATCAAGCGCGGCACCGGAGAGCTCGAGGGCGTCAACTACGAGCAGGTGACCTACGAGGGGTATGCGCCGGGAGGGGTCGCCGTCTACGTCGAGACACTGACGGACAACCGGAACCGGACCGGCCCCGAGCTCAGGTCGCTGTTCACCAAGAACGGCGGGTCGATGGCCGAGCCCGGCGCGGTCGCGTGGCAGTTCGAGCGCACTGGCTTGATCCTGGTGCCGGGCTCGGTCGAGGAGGACGACCTGATGCTGGTTGCCGTCGACGCCGGCGCGGACGACATCGCCCGCGACGGTGACACCTGGCAGGTCACCTGCGAGCCGGGGTCGACGATGGTGGTGCGCGAGGCCCTCGAGGCGGCGGGCATCGCCGTGGAATCGGCGGACCTCACGATGCTGCCGTCATCGACGGTCGAGGTCGACAGTGTGGAGACGGCCAAGTCGGTGCTCCGCGTCATCGACGCGCTCGACGATCACGACGACGTGCAAGAGGTCTACGCCAACTTCGACATCCCCGACGACGTCCTCCAGTCGATCGGCTGATCCGTCGGAGCGCGGCCCGTGTTCCGGAGGCGGATGTGAGCGTCAAGGTGGGCGACCTCGCGCCCGACTTCGAGCTCGACGGCATCGATGGCCGCACCGGCGGTGCCGGTCGGTGGCGCTTGAGTGAGTTGCGCGGCAAGCCCGTGGTGGTCGCGTTCTATCCGCAGGACGACTCCCCGGTGTGCACGAAGCAACTGCAGGCCTACACCGAAGGCATCTCCTCGCTCGAGGCCCTCGACACCCAGGTGCTCGCGATCAGTCCGCAGTCGGTCGAGTCCCACCGCGCGTTCGCGGCGGACAACGACGGCTTCGCGTTCCCGGTGCTGAGCGACGTCGACAAGGAGGTCGCCCGTTCCTACGGGATCCTCGGCCTGCTCGACCTCTACCGTCGTTCCACGTTCGTCATCGACTCGGCGGGCGTCGTGCAGTACGTGCATCGCGCGGTCGGGCCGGGGCTCAGCTTCGTGCCGATCGACGACCTGGTCGCGGCGATCGACGCCACCTGACCCTCACTGCCGAACTGGCGGTCGAAGCGGGACGTGAGGCGCCCGGTTTGACTGCCAGAAGGGGTCAACCTCGGAACTGGCGGTCGAAGCGGGACGTGAGGTGCCCGGTTTGACTGCCAGAACGGGTCAACCTCGGAACTCTCACGCGTGGGACAGTCCCCTGGTGTCGCCGATGAGGAAAGTATGGTCGTACATGTGTTCGTTCTCGGCATCGATCCCGGCCTGAGCCGGTGTGGCTACTGCTGCCTCGAGGCACGCCGTCCCTCGCCGCGCGCCATCGCCCTCGGGGTGCTCACGACGGCACCGGGTGACCCGCTGCCGAGCCGGCTGGCCGAGCTGCAACGTGAGATCCGGGCCCTCCTCGACGAGTTCCGACCCGCGGTGGTCGCGATCGAGCGGGTGCTGTTCCAGAACAACGTGCGCACGGCGATGTCGGTGGGCCAGGTGTCGGGGGTCGTGATGGCCGAGGCGGCCAACCGGGGCCTCGACGTGATCGAGTACTCGCCCAACCAGGTGAAGGAGGCCGTCACCGGGTCCGGCGCGGCCGACAAGACGCAGGTGACGACGATGGTCCAGATGCTGCTCGGGCTCCCACGCCCACCCCGACCACCGGATGCGGCCGATGCCGCGGCGGTCGCGCTGTGCCACCTGGCCCAGTCGCCGTCCATGACGGGTGGGTTGGCGAGCGGGAGGGCAGCCTCATGAACGGAGGAACAGTGAGGAGGAGGCGGTGATCGGATCGCTGCGAGGTCTCGTCCTCGACCGTCACGACACCGAGCTGACCGTCGAGGTGAGCGGGGTCGGCTATCGCCTCGCCGTCACGCCCGACACGGCGATCACCAGTGGCGAGGTGGGCGCCGAGGTCTTCGTCTGGGTCCATCACCACATCCGCGAGGACGCACAGCAGCTCTACGGCTTCGCGACGCGCGACGAGCGTGACGTGTTCGAGTCGCTGATCGGCACCCACGGCGTGGGCCCCGCGCTGGCGCTGGCGATCCTGTCGGTCCACTCACCGCGGGCGCTGCGCCTGGCGCTTGCCACCGATGACGTCGGCGCCCTGTGCCTGGTGCCCGGCGTCGGCAAGAAGACCGCGGCCCGGCTCCTCATCGAGTTGAAGTCGCGCCTCGACGTCGGCGAGATCGACCTGACCGCCCTGGGCGGGCCGAGCGCCACCGCGACCGGCCCCGCGCCGCCGCACGCCGACGTGCGGGAGGCGCTCACCGGACTGGGCTACGGCCTCGACGAGATCTCGTCGGTGCTGCGCGACCTCCCGGCCGACGGCGAACCGTCCGATCTCTTGCGCACCGCCCTCCAGCGACTGGCCGCGGCCTGACATGCGCGACGAGATCCTCGACCCGCACCCGACGCCCGACGAGGTGCAGGTCGAAGAGGCCGAGCTGGTCGTCACCGGCGGCGGACACGCCGACCTGGTTGCGCTCCGACCGCGGAGCCTCGCCGAGTTCGTCGGCCAGGCCGAGCTGAAGGAACGCCTGCGAGTCATCCTCGAGGCGGCACGTCGGCGCGGCCAGGCCGCCGACCACCTGCTGTTCGCGGGCCCGCCCGGCCTGGGCAAGACCACGCTCGCCGGCATCGTGGCCCAGGAGATGGGGGTGCACCTCCACGTGACCTCCGGTCCGACCCTCGACCGCGCCGGAGACCTCGCCGCCATCCTCACCAAGCTCGACGACGGCGACGTGCTCTTCATCGACGAGATCCACCGGCTCTCACGCGCGGTGGAGGAGGTGCTCTATCCCGCCGTCGAGGACTTCCAGCTCGACATCGTGTTGGGGAAGGGCCCCGCCGCCCGCTCGATCCGCCTCGATCTCCCTCGCTTCACCCTCGTCGGCGCCACGACGCGCACGGGGTTGATCACCGGGCCGCTGCGAGACCGCTTCGGCCTCGTCGCCCGGCTCGACTTCTACGAGGTCGACGAGCTCGAGTCGATCGTCGAGCGCGCCGCGGGGATCGTCGCCGCGACAATCGACGCCGCCGGCGCCCACGAGATCGCCCGGCGCAGCCGGGGCACCCCTCGCATCGCGAACCGGCTCCTGCGGCGGGTCCGCGACTACGCCGAGGTCGAAGGCGATGGGCGCATCGACGCCGAGGTGGCGTCGGCCGGCCTGCGGCTCTTCGGCGTCGACGGCCTCGGGCTCGACAAGGTCGACCGGGCGATCCTGTCGGCGCTGTGCGACCGGTTCGGCGGCGGGCCCGTCGGTCTGTCGACGGTGGCGATCGCCGTGTCCGAGCCGAGCGAGACCGTCGAGGACGTGCACGAACCGTTCCTCATCCAACAGGGTCTGCTCATGCGCACACCTCGCGGCCGCGTCGCCACTCCGGCCGCGTGGCGCCACCTGGGTCTGGCACCGCCCCCCGCGGCGCACGCGGCGCAGGACCCGAGCCTGTTCGACTGAGCTCCGGCTCCGCCTGCCTACCTACCCGAGTTCGACCAAGAGCCCGAACGTGAACGGGCCTTGGTCCAGCGGGTCGACGACCCCGTTCAGGCCGGCTCGATGGCGACGTTGAACCAGAAGGGCCCCTGATCGAGGGTGTCGACGAACAGGACCGAGAAGCACTCGCCGGCGGTGAGCGGGCTCGGTGCCTGCCAGAACGGGAAGTCGGGGAAGACGCCGAAGGTCGTGCCCTCCTGGACCCCGCCGGGCTCGGTCAGCTGCACGTACACCGAGTGGCCCGTGGTGACCTCGACCCACCCGTCGACCAGGGCGCAGAAGGTGAAGATCCCCTCATGGTGGCCGGTGAGTGGGTTGTAGGTCGATTGGCCCCCGGTTGGGGTGCCGGAGGGCGTTGGTGGTGAGCACGCGGCGAGCGTCCCCAGGCCCACTGCCAACAACAACGTCACGATCGATCGGCGCAGCATGTCTGACCTCCCCCACCTCGCACATTCTCACAGCAGGCTCGTCATGCTCATAGGGGCAGGTCTGCCCTGCGGGTTGCGTGGTATTCGCCAATCCTCGTGGTCAGCGCGCGACGCGGACCAGAGGCTTTGGTCCTTTGCTTCGGCGGCCGAGGCGGCTTCACGGAACCTGACTGCCGGTAGGGTCCTGGTCATGAAGGTCGGTGTCGATTTCGCGAAGTTGACGTGGACAGGCGGCGACGCTGCGCTCGGGGCGACGGCCGCGGAGACGATCCAGATCGCGGACGAGGCGGGGTTCTCGACGATCGCGGCGATGGACCACTTCTTCCAGATCCCGATGGTCGGAGCGGTCGATGAGCCGATGGTCGACGGCTACACGTTCCTCGGCTTCGCGGCCGGCCTCACCCAGCGGGCGAAGCTCCAACTGATCGTCACCGGCGTCACGTATCGCCATCCCGGTCTGCTCGCCAAGATCGTCACCACGCTCGACGTGCTCTCCGGCGGCCGGGCGAACCTCGGCATCGGCGCAGCCTGGTACGAGGACGAGCACCTCGGGTTGGGCGTGCCGTTCCCGTCGGTCTCGGAACGATTCGAGCGTCTCGACGAGACCCTGCAGATCTGCCGCCAGATGTGGAGCGACGACGACGGCCCCTTCGAGGGCACGCACTACCAGTTGGCGCGCACGTTGAACCGGCCGCAGTGCCTGTCCTCCCCGCACCCCGAGATCATGATCGGCGGGATGGGCCCGAAGAAGACGCTCCGGCTCGCCGCCCGCTACGCCGATGCCGTCAACTGGTTCCCCATCGGCAAGGAGGGCTTCGAGGCGCTCGGGCGGACGTTCGCGGAGCACTGCGAGACCGAGGGCACCGATCCGGACCGCGTTCGACGCACGGCGTTGTCCTTCCCTCCTGACACCAGCGACGACAGCGCCGTGTCGAAGTGGTTGGTCGACCAGGAGATGTACGCATCGCTCGGCGTGGACGAGATCTACCTCGCGCCGCCGAGCGCCGACCCGCGTGCGGACGTCGAGGCGTGGGCCAAGGTGTTGCTGCCCCGGCTCGCCGAGATCTGACGTCGCACGCCGGCGCGTCCCGAGCAACCCGTCCTCAAGGCGTGCGTACCGACGACTTCGATTACGAGCTCCCCGAGTCGGCCATCGCCGTTCGCGGCGTCGAGCCCCGTGACGCGGCACGGCTACTGGTCGACCTCGGCGACGGTGAGGTCCGGCATCGCCACGTCGTCGACCTGCCGAGCCTGGTCGGTCCCGGTGACGTCGTGGTCGTCAACGACACGCGGGTGCTGCCGGGGCGGATCCGGTTCCGCCGGTCGAGTGGCGGCGCGGGAGAGGTGCTGTTGCTCGAGGAGGGCGACGCCGGGTGGTGGGAGGCGCTGGTGCGGCCCTCGGCCAAGCTCCGACCGGGCACGACCGTCGAGGTCGGCACCGACCTGAGCCTCGAGCTCGGCGACGACCTGGGGGAGGGGCGTCGACGGGTCCGGGTCGAGACGAGCGACCTGTTGACCGCGCTCGATCGGCACGGCGAGATGCCACTGCCTCCCTACCTCGGGCCCGAGCCGCTCGAGGATCCCGACCGGTACCAGACCGTCTTTGCCCAACGTGCGGCCTCGGCCGCGGCGCCCACCGCCGGGCTGCACCTGACCCCACGTGTGATCGAGGGCATCGCGGCGGCGGGGGCGGCACTCGTCCGCGTGGAGCTGGTCGTCGGCCTCGGCACCTTCCGACCGATCACCGTCGAGCGGGTCGAGGACCACGTGATGCACTCGGAGCGGTACGTGGTGCCGGAGGCGACCTGGGCTGCCTGTCAGGCGGCGGACCGGGTCATGGCGATCGGCACCACGACCGTGCGCGCGCTGGAGTCGGCCGCGGCAAGCGACGAGCTCACCGGACGGACCGAGCTCTTCCTCCGCCGAGGCTCGACGTTCGAGGTGGTGGATGTGCTGATGACCAACTTCCATCTGCCGCGCTCATCGCTGCTGGTGATGCTCGACGCGTTCATCGGGGATCGGTGGCGGGATCTCTACCGCGCCGCGCTGCGCGAGGGATACCGCTTCCTCTCTTTCGGCGACGCCATGCTGGTCTCGAGGGAGCCGGTTTCGAAGCGGGAGCGCGGGTGAAGCTGCGGGTCGAGGTCGAGCACCGGGACGGCGCCGCGCGCTCGGGCGTCATCAGGACGGCCCGCGGGTCGATCCGTACTCCCGTCTTCATGCCGGTCGGCACCCGCGGCACGGTGCGTGCGCTCACCTCGGCGACGCTCGAGTCGCTCGGCGTCGAGGTGGTGCTGGCCAACACCTATCACCTGATGCTCCGGCCCGGTGCCGACACGGTCGAGGCTCTGGGTGGCCTGCACCGCTTCATGTCGTGGAACCGTCCGATGCTCACCGACTCGGGCGGGTACCAGGTGTTCTCGCTGCGGCCGAGGCTCGACGACGACGGGGTCACCTTCCGCTCGACCTACGACGGCGACACGGTGCATCTCAGCCCGGAGGGCGCAGTGCGGCTCCAGGAGCAGCTCGGCGCCGACATCCAGATGGTGCTCGATGTGTGCCTCCCGATCCCGTCGTCGCGACGTGACCTGGCGGAGGCGGTCGACCGCACGGCCGACTGGGCGGCGCGGGCCCGGAAGGCGCATGAACGGCGCGACGACCAGGCGCTGTTCGGGATCGTGCAGGGTGGCGACGACCTCGAGCTCCGTCGTCAGTCGGCGCGGCGGACCGTCGAGCTCGACTTCGACGGGTATGCGATCGGGGGGCTGTCGGTCGGCGAGAAGCGAGAGGTCACGCTTCCCGCGCTCGACGCCGCGATCGCCGAGCTCCCCGACGGCCAGCCGCGATATTTCATGGGTCTCGGCGATCCGGTCGGGATCGTCGAGGCGGTCGCCCGCGGGGTCGACATGATGGACTGCGTCCTTCCGACCCGCCATGCCCGACACGGCACGCTGCTCACCAGTCAGGGACGGCTCAACATCAAACGGGCCGAGTTTGCTCGCAGCGATGAGCCACTGGACCCGACCTGCGGATGTGAGGTGTGCGCCCGCCACTCCCGCGGCTACCTCCGCCATCTGGTGATGCTGGGCGAGCCGACCGCCGCGACGCTCTCCACGATCCACAACGTCGCCTGGCTGCTGGGGTTCGTCGACCGGATCCGGACGGCGATCGCGGCCGGGAGCCTCGAGGAGCTCCGGGCCGACACACTGAGGGTGTGGGGCTGACCGGCCCTTTGCGGATGAGGGGCCTGAGAGACCCCATCGCCGTGACTGTGACTGACATGCCCCGGGGTCGTAGGCTGTATCCCTCGTGAACGCTGTCCTCTCCCTCATCGCTCAGGAGTCCTCAGGCGGCGGCCTGATGGGGATCTTGATCCTCGTCCTGCCCCTCGCCGCGTTGATGTACCTGATGATCATCCCGCAGCGGAAGCAGCGGCAGAAGCAGGCCCAGTTCGTCTCCAACCTGAGCGTCGGTGACGAGGTGGTGACCGCCGGGGGCATCTACGGCACCATCACGTTCATGGAGGACGGCGTCGCTCACCTCGAGGTCGACACCGACGTGGTCATTCGAGTCTCGGTCGCGTCGGTCACCCGTCCCGCGGCTGAGCCTGATCCCGCCGATGCGCCCGCCCGACGTGGGGGCCTTCTCGGTGGGCTGATGGGCGGAGGTACGCCCAACGGCGCCGCGAGGTCCGACGTCGTCGACGTCAGCGACGGCGCCGAGACCAGCTCCGACAGCGACGCCGAGCACCGCTCGAAGTGACGGATCGTCCGCCGGAACCCATCTCTCAGGCCTGAATCATGCGCAAGGGTGTCCTTCCTCTCGTCGCGACGGTGTTCGTCATCGGCGGCCTCTTCGTCCTGACGTTGAGTCTCGGCTACCGGCCGAACCTCGGCCTCGACCTGCAGGGCGGGGTCTCGGTCGTGCTCCAGCCCGTCGTCGACGGCGAGAACGCCACGGAGGTCTCCAAGGAGAGCCTCGACCAGACCAAGCAGATCATCGAGAAGCGCGTCAACGCCCTCGGCGTCGGGGAGCCCGAGGTCACCACGCAGGGCTCGACGATCGTGGTCCAGCTGCCCGGCATCAAGGACCAGGAGCGAGCCCTCGAGCTCGTCGGCAAGACCGCCGAGCTGCGGTTCCGACCGGTCGTGCAGAACCTGGCACCGGCTCCGACCGAGGACGACCAGGAGCGCATCGAGGAATTGCGCGCCGAGATGAAGGTTCCCGAGGGAACGAGTGCCCTCGACGTCTACAACGCCGAGCAGACCGCCCGCGGCCTCCCGACCATCCCCGATCCTGGCGCACCGCAGCCCCCGGCCGATCCCAACGCGGCGCCCGCCCAGGTCGATCCCAACGCGGCGCCGGCCACGACCGCACCCGCCACGACGGCTCCTCCCACGACCGCCGCGACCGGTGATGGCACCGGCGGCAGCCGATCGGCCAAGGTCGCGAAGCTGCGCCGTCAGGACCCCACCACGACCACGCCGACCACCGCCCCTCCGCCGACGACCACCACCACGATCGATCCCGCGCCGAAGAACCAGTACGGGGTGTCGGTGTACGCGGGCCCGGACGGTTCGATCGACGAGAAGCTCCAGGAGCTCCTGCAGCTCGAGACCGCCAGTCAGCAGGCCGACCTCCAGACGACTCCTCCCGAGGACGACGCCGCCGACGCCACCGTCGTGCTCGACGGCTCTCCCGAGGATGTCGACGGCAAGACGGTCATGCCTCGTTACCAGCTCGGCGCGACTCTCCTGACCGGCCGGGCCATCGAGGATGCCGAGGCCAAGCTCGGCGGCAGCGCCGGTGCGCAGTGGGTCGTGAACCCGGTGTTCCGCGAGGGGCCCGACGGCATCGACCTGTTCAACCTGGCGGCCGGGAAGTGCAACTCCGGCGGCGCCGAGTGCCCCACGCAGCAACTCGCGATCGTCCTCGACGGTCAGGTGATCTCAGCACCGACGATCAACGAGGCCACCTTCGACCGCGACAAGATCGAGATCAGCGGGTCGTTCACCGAGGCATCGGCCAAGGACCTGGCGACCGCGCTGCGATTCGGTTCCCTGCCGCTCACCCTCGAGGCCCAGCAGGTCCAGACCGTGTCGGCGACACTCGGCGAGGGTGCGCTGCAGGCGGTGTTGATCGCGGGTGCGATCGGCATCTTCCTCGTCATCGGCTACATGGTCCTCTACTACCGGCTGCTCGGCGCCGTGACGTTCGGTGCCCTCGTCCTGCAGGCCATGTTGCTGTGGAGCCTCGTGTCGCTGTTCGGCGAATGGTTCGGCCTCACCCTCACGCTCGCCGGCATCGTCGGCATCGTCATCTCGGTCGGGGTCTCGCTCGATTCGTCGATCGTTTTCTACGAGAGCCTGAAAGAAGACGTCCGCGGTGGGCGGACCGTGCGGAGCGCGGTGGACGGATCGTTCTCCGCCGCGTACGGCACGATCATCAAGGCCGACATGTCCTCGCTGATCGGCGCCGCGGTCCTCTACATGCTGTCGATCGGGCCGGTCCGTGGGTTCGCGTTCTTCCTTGGCGTGTCGACGATCCTCGACCTGGTCATGGCCTACGTGTTCACCCGGCCCTCGGTTCGGTTGATGGCCCGGTCGGGCCTGGGGAACCGTCCGCCGCTGTTCGGCATCCCCGTCGACGACGCGCCCGAGGCGCCCGTCGAGGCCCCGGAGCTCGCGACGGTGGGCTCGCCGAGGTTGCAGGGTGCGGTCGTCGGTGACGGAGCGGACCCAGATGCCAGCGACGGAGGCGAGGGCTGATGGGAGCTCTGCGTCGCGTCTACCGGGGCCAGAACGACATCGATTTCCCGAAGGTGACGCGGATCACCCTCGTGTTCTCGTTGGTCCTCGTCGTGGCCAGCATCGTCTCGCTGGCGACTCGGCAGCTCAACCTCGCCATCGAGTTCGAGGGTGGCACGGTGTGGGAGATCCCGACCGCCTCCATGACCACCGATGAGGCGACCGACGTGCTCGCCGACGCCGACCGTGCCGACGGCGCGAAGGTGCAGGAGCTCACCGACGGAGATGGCAACCGGATCCTTCGGGTGCAGGCCGAGTCGAGCGACGTGCAGCTCGCCCAGGAGATCGCCGGGCAATTCGCCGAGACGGCCGGCATCGACCGAACCGATGTGGGCGTCAACGCGGTCGGTCCCTCATGGGGCGCCGAGATCACGCGCCAGGCGCTCAAGTCGCTGATCGTCTTCCTCGTCCTCATCGGCCTCTACATCGCGTGGCAGCTCGAGTGGCGCATGGCGCTCGCCGCGCTGATCGCGGTGGCACACGACGTGATCATCACGATGGGCCTGTACTCGATCCTCGGCTTCGAGGTCGCCCCGGCGACGGTCATCTCCTTCCTGACGATCCTCGGCTACTCCCTGTACGACACGATCGTCGTGTACGACCGCGTGCAGGAGAACGCCGCCAAGTACGACCGCAGCGGCCAGTTCACCTACAGCGCGATCATGCGGCGTTCGATGAACCAGGTCATGATGCGGTCGGTCAACACGGGCGTCGTCTCGTTGCTCCCCGTGTCCGCGATGTTGATCGTCGGCGTGTGGATC
Source organism: Microthrixaceae bacterium (assembly GCA_035281005.1). Lineage (GTDB taxonomy): Bacteria > Actinomycetota > Acidimicrobiia > Acidimicrobiales > Microtrichaceae > DATEEV01. The sequence goes on from DATEEV010000365.1 coordinate 12,427, forward strand.
TTCGATCAGCCGGTGATCCGCGACTTCTCCCTCGCCCTGTTCCTCGGTCAGATCTGCGGCATCTACTCGTCGATCTTCGTGGCCGCTCCGGTCGTCGTGTGGTTCAAGGAGCGAGAGTCGAAGTACAAGCGGGTGCGTGGGCGGGCAGAGGAGCGCGGCACCCTCGAGACGGCTGACCACATCCCGATGGTCGGCGCGGGCGCGGCCCGATCCACCTCGCACCTCGGCGAGGGAAGCGTCGCCACCGCCCAGGTCCAGGCCAACAAGGCCGCGCAGTACCAGCGAGCCCATCCGCCGCGGCCGCGCAAGCAGGGCAAGCGTCGCTGACGTGAGGCGCGGGGCCCGCCGACGGCGAGCCTGCGAGTTGGTGCCCGCCCGCTGAGTAGCGTGGACGGATGGACAGCGAGGCATTGCGTGGGTTGATCCGGGAGGTGCCGGACTTCCCCGAGCCCGGCGTGTCCTTCAAGGACATCACCACCCTCCTCGCCGACCCGGCCGGGTTCCCGGCGGCGATCGACGGTCTCGTGGCGCCGTTCCGCGACGCCGACATCGACGTGGTGATCGGCGTCGAGGCCCGCGGGTTCGTGTTCTCGGCTCCGGTCGCCCACGCGCTCGGGGCCGGATTGGTGCCGATTCGCAAGCCCGGCAAGCTCCCCGCCGAGGTCGACTCGATCACCTACGAGCTCGAGTACGGGGGTGGCACGCTCGAGATCCACGTCGACGCCATCCGCCCGGGCTCGCGGTGCCTGATCGTCGACGACGTGCTGGCCACGGGG
>DATEEV010000366.1:0-3771 GCA_035281005.1 Microthrixaceae bacterium
GTCGAGGTGTCCTCGCCCATGCCGACCGGTGTCGCGTTCACCACGACGTCGGCGCTCGAAAGCGACTCCACCCCACCCACGGCGCCGGCCTCGCCAGCGAGCGCGGCGGCACGCGCGGCGCGGTCCGCCGAGCGATTGACCACCACGACCTGTTCGGCGCCGCGCAGCGCGAGGGAGCGCACCACCGCCCGCGCGGCTCCACCGGCGCCGAGGACCACGACCCGACGCCCGGCGACGTCCACGCCCTCGGCGTCGAGCGCGGCCATCAGACCATCCCCGTCGGTGTTGTGACCCACCAATCGGCCGTCGACATCGGCGACGCAGTTGACGGCTCCCAGCTCCCGCGCCGCGGGCGACAGCTCATCGACCAGGTCGACCACCGCCTCCTTGTGGGGCATCGTCACCGACAGCCCGGCGATTCCGAGGGCGCGCATGCCCTCGATCGCGGCGTCGAGCGACTCGGGCGGAACCTCGAACGCCACGAAGGTCCAGTCCAAGCCGGTAGCCGCGAACGCCGCTTGGTGGATGGCCGGCGACAACGAGTGCCGCACCGGGTCGCCGATGACGGCGGCGACCCGCGTCGTGGCCTTCAGCGGACCCCGTCCCTCGCCGCGAGTGACATCAGAAGACGCCTTCGTCCTGCGCCTTGGCCTTCGCGCGCTGGAACTCCGAGTAGTCGTCGGTGAAGAGGTGCGTGGAGGGATCGTTGTCGACCAGCACGTAGTAGAGCCACGGGCCCTCGGTCGGTTGGAGTGCCGCCTGCAGCGCCGCCTCCGACGGGAGGGCGATCGGTGTGGGAGGCAGGCCGGCCCGGGTGCGGGAGTTGTACGGGCCGTCGGTCTCGAGCTCGGACTTCTTGAGCGCACCGGTCGTGCGACCGAGCCCGTAGAGGATCGTCGCGTCGACGCCGAGCGGCTCGCCGTTCTCCAGGCGGTTGTCGATGACGCGCGCGATCTTTCCCTTCTCGTCGGGCGCGGTGCCGGCTTCTCGTTCGACCATGGACGCGATGGTGATCATCTCGTAGGCCGATCGCCCGGCCAGTGCCTCGGCGCGGTCGTATCCCGCTTCGTCGAGCACGTCGGCCATCTGGTCGGCCAGCGTCTGCAGGACGGTCTCCGGTGTGGCGTCCTTCTCGAACTGGTAGGTGTCGGGCGCGAGCAGCCCTTCCCAGTTGCTGGAGCCGGCCGGCAGGTACTTCGAGGTCACCTTGCCCGACGTGAGCGCCGCCTGGAGCTGCTCGACGGTCATCTCGGGGAACGCTTCGTCGATCACCGCCAGCGCGTCCGCGAGACGGCGACCGGGTGGGATGGTGATGGAGGCGACCTGGGGCGGCACGGGGCCCGCGTCGAGCACCTCGACGGCCTCGGCCATCGACGACTGCTCTCGGAACGACACGTACTCGCCCGCCCTCCAGTCGGCCCCCTCGCCGCGGAACCGGGCGTACCACTCGAAGACCGTTGCGCTCTCGATGATGTCAGAGGACGCGAGGATCTCGGCGATGCCGGCGACGCCCGACCCCTCGGGGATCGTGACCGATGGGACCTGGGCCCCGGCCTCGCCCGGCGGGTCGAACTGGCGCATGACCCAGACCACCACCGCGGCCGCGAGGATGGCGAGGATCATGGCGATGACCCCGACGATGCGCAGCGTCCGGCCGCCGGCGGAGCCCATCTGGCGAACCGGGACGTAGTCGTCGTCGTCCCACTCGTCGTCCCAGTCGTCCCACTCGTCGGTTCGATCGGTCTCGCGGTAGGTGCTCATCACTCGTCCCGGTGTCTCTCGTGACGTCTCGTGTCGAGCCACGACTGCAGGATCACGGCAGCAGCGACCTTGTCGACCACGCGTCGTCGGGCAGCGGCCTTCATGTTCCTGTCCATCAGCGACCGATCGGCGGTCGTGGTGGTGAACCGCTCATCGTAGGTCTCGACCGGTACCGCGATGGTGCACGCCAGCTCCTCGGCCTCGGCCAACGCGCTCGACGCTGCCGGTCCGATCGACCCGTCGAGCGAGTAGGGCACCCCGACCACGACCATCTCCGCCTCGGCCTCCGCGACCAGCTCTGCGATGCGGAGGTGGTCCCGATGGCGGTCACCGCTGCGCGCCACGACCTCGTAGGGCATCGCCAGGCTCCCCGCGGAGTCGGACACTGCGACGCCGATGCGGCGGGTGCCGAGGTCGATCCCGAGCGCTCGCACGGCTCAGGCGCCGAGCGCGGCCCGCACCTGGTCGAGAGCCTCGTCGAGCCGGGACGGGTCCTTGCCACCGGCCATCGCGATCTCGGCGCCCTTGCCGCCGCCGCCGCCGACGGTCTTCATGGCGTCACCGATCAGGGAGGCGGCATCGAGGCCGGAGGACGGATCGACCGCGGCGACGATCGCCACGCCCTTGCCCCCGGGTGACGATCCCAGCACGACGGCGCGGACGCCCGGGCGGTCGCGGAGCGACACGGCGAGGTCTCGCAATTCGTCGCGAGACCCCGATTCGACGCGAGCCACGATCACGCCGTCGACCGCGTCGTCGACGAGCGAGCCGGCGGACGCGGCGGCGGCATGACGACGAAGGTCTCGAACCTCGTCGCGAAGCGACTTCAGCTCGGCGAGGCGCTTGTCGATCCCCTCGAGCACGTCATCGGTGGCGACACCGAGACGGTCAGCCGCGGAGCCGAGCACCTCCTCCCGATCGCGAAGCCGTTCGATCGGAGCGGTCCCGGTGATGGCCTCGATCCGGCGGATGTTGGAGCCGATCGATCCCTCGGAGATGATCTTGAGCGGACCGATGTCGCCGAGCGCGCCGACGTGGGTACCGCCGCAGAGCTCGACGGAATGCTCGCCCGCCTCGAGCACGCGCACCAGATCGCCGTACTTGTCGCCGAAGAACGCGATCGCGCCGAGCTCGCTCGCGTGTTCCTTGGTGGTCTCGTAGTGACGCACGTGCGCGTTGTCGAGGATCTCGGTGTTCGCCAGGTCCTCGATGGCGCGGATCTGTTCCGGCGTGACCGGCGCGTAGTGGCTGAAGTCGAACCGCAGGCGATCGGGAGCGACCAGCGAGCCCTGCTGCTTGACGTGATCCCCGAGGACCTCGCGGAGGGCCCAGTGCAGGACGTGGGTCCCCGTGTGGTTGCGGCGGATGGCGTCGCGCCGGCCGGCGTCGATCGCCAGCTTGGCCTCCTGGCCGGTGTCGATCGTGCCCTCGATCGACGACACGACGTGGCGGTGCAGGCCGGGCGCGCCGTAGACGGTGTCGGTCACGTGCGCGGTGCCCGTTGCGGTCTCGATCAGGCCGGAGTCGCCGACCTGCCCACCGGACTCGGCGTAGAACGGCGTGCGATCCACGACGATGGAGTCGCCGAGCACCGCGAGCACGGTGCCGACCGAGGAGGTCTCCTCGCGACCGGTGAACTCCGTGGGCCCGAACTCGTCGAGAAGCGCGCTGAAGTCGGCAGCCGATGCATCGGCGCCGACCTCCTTGCGTGCGTCGCGGGCGCGTCGGCGCTGCTCGGTCATCTCCACGTCGAAGCCGGCACGGTCGATCTCGACCCCCCGCTCCGCCGCGACCTCCTCGGTGAGCTCGAGCGGGAACCCGAAGGTGTCGTGCAGCCGGAACGCCACCGAGCCGGGAAGCGCCTCGCCCGGCGACAGCGCGGCGAGCTCGTTGTCGAGGATGGCCGATCCGGTCTTCAGCGTCTCGCGGAAGCGGACCTCTTCGCGCTCGATCACCTGACGGACGAACGAGTGGTTGGCGACGATGTCGGGATAGTCCGGGCCCATCGTC
>DATEEV010000367.1:0-4204 GCA_035281005.1 Microthrixaceae bacterium
ACCAGCTACGGCCACCTCGACGCGGCGATGCAGATCGCGGCCGAGCACCCCGACGTCGCGGTCGTCCAGCAGGGCAACTTCATCCAGGACGAGGTCCCTGCCAACGCGGGGACGTACTTCGGCACGGTGTACGAGCCGGTCTACCTGGCCGGCATCGTCGCGGGCTCGCAGACCAAGACCAACAAGTTGGGATACGTCTACGCCTTCCCGATCCCTCAGACCATCGCCAACATCAACGCGTTTCAGCTCGGCGCGGCGTCGGTGAACCCCGAGGCGAAGACCTACGTGGTGAACACGTCGAACTGGTGTGACCCGGCCAAGCAGGCCGAAGCCGCCCAGAGCCTGCTCAGCCAGGACGTCGACGTGCTGACCCAGCACCAGGACTGCACCTCGACGATCACCAAGGCCGCCGAGTCCGAGGGCAAGATGGTCGTCGGCTACCACGCCGATGCTTCCGAGCTCGCCCCCAATGGTTGGATCACCGGTTCGGAGTGGGCGTGGGCGGATCTCTACGCCGACATCGTGCAGACCGCGCTCGACGGTGACTTCACCGGCAGCGACTACAACGCCAACTACCGGGTCGGCTACAAGACGGGCGAGAACCCCTTCGTTCAATCGGCGTACGGCCCCTCCGTCTCCGACGAGGTGAAGGCGAAGGTCGAGGAGGCGATGGCGCTCATCTCGACCACCGGCTCGCCCTTCACCGGACCGGTCATCGCCCAGGACGGCTCGACGATCATCCCGGACGGTGAAGTCCCCGAATACGACACCGTCGAGTCGAAGATGACCGTCTTCGTCGAAGGTGTGGTCGGGGAGATCCCGGAGAGCTGATTCCGCTTCGGGGCCGGCGACGTTGCCGGCCCCGAGCGGCCCCCGGCCCCGACAGTTGAATGGCAGATGACACGATGACGCTCCCCGAGGCCCCGGCAACGCTGCGTTCTCCGGACACGGTCCCGTACTCGTGGCCGTGGGACGGGGCGTTCCGCCCCGGCCGTTTCGTGCTGCTCGTCGCGGGCGCGCAGCAGGGCATGGCGCAGGCGAGCCTCCGCGCCACGGCGGTGCTGACCGGCATCGATCAGCTCGCGGCCACGGTCCGTTCGTCGGGCGGGCTGGTGTGCTGGGTACGGCATGCGAGCATCGCTCGCGATCTCGCCCGGCGGCACGACGCAGTGCTCGGAACTCCGCACCGCCGGGGCGGATTGTTGCCCGTCCCGGGCTCGGCCGAGTGGCAGTGGTGCGTCGATCCCGACCCGGCCGACGTCGTCGTCGACGCCGGTGGCTTCGACGGCTTCCACGACGGCCCGCTCGACCGGGTGCTGCGATCGCTGGGCTCCGACCTCGTCGGCATGTGTGGCCTCGCTCACGAGGTCGCGGTCGACAGCACCTGTCGTTCGGCCAACGACCGCGGTTACGAGTGCCTGACCCTCACCGACCTCGTGGCGCCGATCGATCCCGACACGAGTGCGCACGCGCTCTCGAGCGTGACGATGTCGGGCGGCATCTTCGGTGCGATCGCGCCGGCCGCCGCCCTCGTGGACCTGTTCACCCGCGCCGCCCGATGGAACGGCTCGAGCCCGACCAGCGAGAGCCCGACCAGCGAGAACCCGACCTTCGAGGAGGTACCGACATGACGACCGTGGTCGCCGATCCCTACCACTGGCCCTTCGACGGCTCGATCGAGCCCGACAGGACCGCCATCATCAACATCGACTGGCAGGTCGACTTCTGTGGGCCCGGCGGATACGTCGACACCATGGGTTACGACCTCGACCTGACCCGGGCCGGGCTCGGCCCGACCAAGAAGGTCCTCGACGCGGTGCGCGACGCCGGCTGGTTGGTGATCCACACCCGCGAGGGCCATCGGCCGGACCTGAGCGACTGTCCACCCAACAAGTTGTGGCGGTCGCAGCAGATGGGGGCCGGCATCGGCGACGCGGGGCCGTGTGGGCGGATCCTCGTGCGCGGCGAGCCGGGTTGGGACATCGTGCCCGAGGTCGCGCCGCTCGACGATGAGCCGATCATCGACAAGCCGGGGAAGGGCGCGTTCTACCAGACCGACCTCGACCTGGTGCTGCGCCGCAACGGCATCACCCACATCGTGTTGACCGGCATCACGACCGACGTGTGCGTGCATACGACGATGCGCGAGGCCAACGACCGCGGCTACGAGTGCCTGCTGCTCTCGGACTGCACCGGGGCGACCGACTACGGCAACTACGAGGCTGCACTGAAGATGGTCACGATGCAGGGCGGCGTCTTCGGCGCGGTCGCGACGTCGGACGCGTTGCTCGACGCGATCACCTGACCGACGCCGTTCCGGAGGATTCGATCGAGATCGAAGGTCCAGACAACCGCGTGAATCCCCTGCTCGGCCGCATCAGGCCCGACGCGAGATGATTTCGCCTGCTCGCGACGCCCTCGGTATGACAACAATGGCGACCGTGCGAGTGGTGAAGCAGAAGTGGGACGGGACCGTCTCGGCGGTGGACACCGCGCACGCGCTGGCGGTGCCCGGCGACATCTCGGCGTGGTTCGTCCGCGCCGGGAGCCACAGGGAGCGCCCCGGCAAAGATGAGGTCGACGTCATCGAGAGCGACGAGCTGTGGGTCGCTGTGCCGGGTGAGTGGTGGGTGCTCTGCGGTCACATGGACGCGGTCCGGTCCATCAACGGCTACAAGGTCCACGCCGCGGCTCCGTTCGAGATGCCGCGAACCGACGACGAGATCGTCTGGGTCGACCTCGACCTGGACTTCGAGGTCATCGGTGACGAAGTGGCCTTGGAGGACGAGTCCCAGTTCCACGATCACGCCCGCACGATGGGCTACCCCGATGAGGTCGTACGCGGTGCCTGGGCGGGCATCTCCACGATCGCGGCGCGCTACACCAACGGCGACTGGCCCTTCGACGGGTCGATGCAGGAGTGGGTCGACGGCACCTGACTGCTGCGACGTTGACCGGCGCGCTCACCTGACCGGTACGCCGTAGAGCTCGGCCGCGTTGAGCCCGAGGATGCGCGCCTTGGCATCGTCGTCGAGTGGGGGGTATCCGTACCGCTCGCGGGCCTCGTCGCTGATCGTGAAGGCGCGGAACGCGTCGATCTGGCCCTGCGGTGAGCCGTACCAGATCGAGTCGGTGCCCCACAGGATGCGCTCGGGGCCGAGCGAGCGGAGCAGCTTGCCGAGCACGTGGCCGGCCTGCTCGGGATCGCGGGACAGGTTGAACCAGGTCGAGCCGAGCTCGGCGTACACGTTGCCGCCCGGACCGATGCCGGCCGACTCGACGGATCGGATGAGTCGGTCGACACCCTCGCCATCGGTGGCCGACGTCTCGGTGACCGACGACTCCCAGCCCGAGTGGTACACGACGAAGGTGACATCGGGATGCGCGGTCGCGGCGGGGCCGATGTCCTCCGGCGACGCGGCGGGCGAGCCGTCGGCGATCCCCTTGTGCACCGAGATGTGGGGGACACCGACCTCGACCGCGTGGACGATCATCGCCTCGCCCCTCGGGTCGTCGAGCCGGTAGGCGTCGGGCGAGTGGGTGTAGGTCTTCCACGCCCGCACCGGCAGGGTCGCTGCGATCGCCGACATCTGGTCGAGGGCCGCGTCGAGCGGGCCGGTGGCTGGGAACACCGGCGCCTGCATCAGCACCCGACCACCTCGGCCCGACTCGGACGCCCGCTCGATGGCGTCGAGCATGACCTCCGTGGCCAGCGGGCTCTCACCGTCGACGACGGGCAGGGCCGACAGCACCGCGATGGTCGTGGTGCTGTCGGCGAACACCAGGTCGAGGTACCGGTCGCGGGCGAAGCAGCGCTTCCAGTTGTCCTCGCCGCACGCCGCTTGGCGGAAGCTGCGGCCGAACGCGCCGGCGTTGCGGTCGGGATCGACGAAGTGCGTCTGCACGTCCATCACGAAGCCGTCGGCGTCGAACGCGTCGGCCGCGGCGTCGAGATCGGAGGTCGCGGTCTCGTCGACGTCGAAGGTGCCCGCCGCGGTCGTCTCCGAACGGGCTCGTCGGGACTCGTCGGTGCATGCGGCGAGCGACGCGAGCACGATCGCCGATGCGCCCGCGGTCCGGAGGAACTCGCGGCGGGCCATCCCGTGACGTCGAGCCTCGCGGTCGATCGCCTCTCGAGCTCGACGCTCGGCCTCGCGAACGACCGGCCCGGGATCGAGTGGTGTGTACTCGTCGCTCGACGCCG
>DATEEV010000368.1:0-7291 GCA_035281005.1 Microthrixaceae bacterium
GTCCTCGCAGAGGCCGCCGCCGCGGTCGACGTCTCGGTGGTCGGGTCGGCGACCTGGCGGTCCCGGCTTGCCGATGCCGTGGCAGAGCTCGCCGGAAGCGGCCTGGCCTCGTTGCCATCACCTCGAGCCCGGTCGTGGGACCGGGCATCGACTCCGCCGGTCCCCGACTGGGTCCTGAGGCCATCCCCCGACAGGCCCGAACCGACACCCCGGGTCGCGGTCGTCTGGGACGCCAAACTCGCGTTCGCGGTCCGCATGGACGCGGACGGCGACTTGGGCTTAGGGGAGCGGGAGCTACTCGTCGCCGTCAACGACTGGCTACGAGACGTGACCGACCCGATCGTTGTCCCGGTGCGCGAACGATCCTGGGAGATCCTTCGTGACGAGAAGGTCCTGGAGCGGGCCCGCCGCGGCCGCCTGTTCGGGCCCGGGCGGCTCACCGACCACCTCCTCGCGATCGAACCGGCCTTCGCTCCGGTCGAAACGAGCCGTCACGGCCAGAACCCGGGGCGTGTGGTCCTCGTGGTGGAGAACTGGACGACGTACCGGACCCTCGGATGGGTAGCGCAGCGGTCGGGATGGTCAGGGACGGTTCTCTGGGGCGCGGGGAACCAGGTGACGTCCCGTATCGAGGCGGCCGCCGACGTGATCGACCAGCCACAGCAGGTCCGATATTTCGGGGACGTCGATGTCGTCGGCCTCCGCCTGGCCCGAGACGTCACCGCGACATGCGAGACGGTCGGGTGGCCAGCCCCGGCACCGGCGGTCGGCTTATACCGGCTCCTCGTGGACGCCGGCGGCCCGATACCCGCGTCAGGACGGGCTCCGCGGGTGCCAGCGTGGATGGAGCAGTGGCTGGCCGACTGGTTCGAGGACACGGTGCTCGCAGCCCAGGCTGTCGATGCGGCTGCGCGGGGCAGGCTCCCGCAGGAGGCCGTGGGCCGAGTCGCGCTCAAGGACCGGCTTCTTCGCGACCTCATCGGTCGCTAGAGCCCTGACCACACTGGATGCCCGGGGTCCACGGTCCCCTGTACGACTTCCGGTCCAGGACGGTCAGATCGCCGCGCTCGCCAACGAGCCTGAGAGCCGGCGGTCGATCCGCTCCGCGACCGCCCGATGTCCTTCCGAGGTCGCGTGGAGATAGATCAGCGCTGTCCGCTGGCTGCTGTGACCCATGCGCTCCATCAGCTCGCGGAGGTGGGCGCCCGTCTCTGCTGCCCACGTGTTGCCCGTGTGCCGCAGATCGTGGAACCGAAAGCCAGCAGGCAGGCCCGCCGACTTGATCGCCCGACGCCATGTCGGCTGGAGGTTCGAGACCTACCACGAGCTCCCCTCGTACCTCGGAGACCGAATCGAACAACCGGGCGAGGCTGCTGATCACGCCTCCGGCCAGTCGGCCGCAGTGATGCCGTCGGGATGACCGGCCGGCCACTGAACCAACTCGATCCGGTTGCCGTCCGGGTCGGTGATCCACGTCGTTAGAAAATCGTCTGAGTCATCCGGTGATCCGGGTGCCTCGGCGTCGATGCCCTGTGCGGCCAGCTCGGGGATGGTGGCGTCCATCGACTCCACCTTGATGACGAAGTGGTTGAGGCCGGTGCCGAGGTCGACCCCGGTGTTGGTGGGATGGTGGACGAGCTCGATGGTGACGAAGTCGTCGTCGGGGAGTTTGAGCATGGTCAGGTGCCCAAATTCGGTCTCGGGGACGCTCCCGACCACCTCGTAGCCGAGGGCCGTGTAGAACGCGAGCGACCGCTCGAGGTCGGCCACACGGAGGCCGAAGTGCAAGGTCCTCATCGGGGCTCCCTTCTGTGGCCAGGTCTCGTGGCGGCACCATCCTCGTGATGGAGTCGGTTCCTCGGCACGGGGGCAAGAGGCGCCGGCAGAGCCGGCGCCGGCCTGCGGGCGGGCGCCAGAGGCGCCCGTCCTCGGCCGACCACTGGAATCACCACCACTGCGAGGCTTCGGCCTGCCATCGACAAACTATGACGCGGTGGTACGCGGCGCGAGATACGACAGATTCGCCGATTGGTATCCCGGCTGGGTTGGTGACGGGAACGGGCTCATCGCCGACGGCGTCGGCGAACTCCTGCCCGCGTCGATCCAGGGAGCCAGGGTGCTGGACGTCGCATGCGGACACGGCCGGGCATCGCGCGCGCTCGCCCGCCTCGGCGCAGACGTCCTCGGCGTCGACATCTCCGCCGAACTCGTCGCGCGAGCACGCTCGATCGAGGGCGAGCACCCGCTCGGAGTCACCTATCGCGTGGCCGACATCGCCAGACCCGACCAGTGGTGGGACGGTGTCACCTTCGATGGCGCTGCCTGCGAAATGGCAATGATGGACATCGACGACCTCGCCGGCACAGTCAACGCGGTCGCCACGACCGTGCGACCCGGCGGGTGGTTCGCGATCTCGATGGTCCATCCGTGCTTCCCCGGAAACGAGGCCGGACTCTCCAGCTGGCCGCCCGAACGGTCCTACTTTCACGAGGGCTGGTGGACGTCGCCTCACCACAATCCCGATGGTGCGCGCATTCGGGTCGGGTCATCGCATCGGACCTTGTCGACCTACCTCAACACGCTCATCGCAGCCGGGTTCGCACTTGAACGAGCTACCGAGCCCCCGGCACCGGAGCCAACCATCCTTCTGCTCCGCTGCCGCCGTACGTAGTCCACTGGTCGAGCAGCCCTTCTTCCGAGGAGTACCCTCCGTGTCGGTGGAAGTACGGCGGCGGGAGGACGGCGGCGGGGATGAGTACAAGGCGGGAGGACCACGACGACGCGTCGCGTGAGCGCCTGACGGGCGGCGAGGACGGCTCCGCCTTCGTGTCCTACGCGCGATCTGATTGGTCACGAGTCGAACCGATCGTTTCGGCTTTGCGGGACACAGGCGTGACCGTATGGATCGACACGACCTCGATCGAGCCGACGTCGGAGTGGCGTGTGGAGATCGTCCGGGCGATCGAGGCGAGCGATGCCACGATCGCCTTCCTGAGCGACGCCTTCGTCGCGTCGAGGGAATGCCTCTGGGAACTCGGAGAGATCCACAACAACGGCAAGAAGCTCATTCCGGTGTCGATCGACGACGTCGACCATGGTGCGCTTCCCGATTGGGTCTCGTCGATCCAGTGGATACCGGCGAGCTCGGCACGACCGCTCGAGGGAGTCGTAGACGACCTGCGTCGCACGATCGACCTGGATCTGGCCTGGAGCTCCGAGCATGCCCGCCTCCTCGTGCGAGCCCGAGATTGGGAGGATCGGGAACGACCCCGGTCTCGCCTGCTCCGGGGAGGCGACGTTGCCACGGCCGAAGCAGCGGTTCTCCAGGACCGCCCGCCGTCGCAGCCCCAACCGACTGCGCTGCAGCGGGAGTACGTCGCCGCGAGCCGCCGCAACCGCGGTCGGCTGGTCCGGACCGTCGCGTCGGTGGCAGTCGTCGTGTCGCTGGTGACGAGTGCGCTGGCGATCGTCGCCGTGAGACAGCGGGGGACGGCTCTGGAGGCCCTGGCTGATTCGGACTTCCGCCGGCTGAGCACGCAGTCCGAGGCGGCGACGACCCAGAGCGACGGGCTACGGCTGGCGCTCGCGGCCCTCGAGCGCGCCGATGCTGCGGGGCGGTCCGACACCGAGGCCGTGGTCCCGCTCGCCCGGGCGCTGGCCCGGTCCGACGTCCCGTTGATGCACTTCAGCGGCTTGGCGGAACCCGACTCGGCCAGCGGTGGTCGGCAGGGAACGGATGTGTCGGCGGACGGCTCCACGCTCGCCTACGTGTTGTCCGACGGATCGGTTCGGGTCGTCGACCTGTGGACGCTGTCGGAGCGCGCCGTCATCGAGCCGTTCACCAGCGCATACGGGGGAGGTGGATCCGGCTATGAGGTGGGGTTGGATCGATCCGGAGAACGACTGGTGCGCATCAGCGTGCGTGACTACCCGGAGGACGGCGAACGGTTTCGAGCGGGCCTCGAGGTCTACGACCTCAGCGGTGCTGAGCCCGAACGGACCGTCTCCGAGACGGTGGAATTGTCGTCCTACCCCGCGGGAGTGGCGTTCGGGCCGCAGGATGGCGTGGTGGCGGTCGCCGAAGACGAGGGCACCATCTCGGTGATCGACCTCGACGACCTTGCCAATGTCGTCCATCTCGGAACTCCCGAGGACAGGTCCGATGCGTCCCTACTCCGGGTCTTTTTCTCGCTCGACGGGTCACGGGTCTGCACCATCGGTGAGAGGGTGCAGCTGTATCAGATGGATCGTCCGAGCCAGTTGCTCGATGTGGCGAACGACCGGTTCGGTTTCCTCTGCATACCTGAACCGTGTGGAGCGAGCCCGTCCAACGTGATGGCCGCGACCGCCGAGCTCGACATCGAGTGCGTCGGACCGGATGGATCGTCCCAGGGCAGGGCTCGTGGAGGAGGAAGCTCGCTGCCGGCGCCAACGTTGGTTGCTCTGCGCGGACTCGACCAGGACGATTGGGACGAGGGAAGCCGGCACCGATGGTCTGTCGGGACGGCGCAGGGTGAGGGGGTCGACCCGCCGTACTGGTTCGTGACGCCGCCCGACGACGTCGTTCGTCCGCTTGGCATCAGCTACGCGGTTCCCATGCCGACCGGCCCGGGGGTGGTGAGCGTCGATGCCGACGGCGACATCGACGTGTGGGCGATCGGTGCGGGCGTGCTTCCCGACGAGGACGAGCTGGTCGCGGCGGACGGTATATCGCGCGTCCTGGCTGGCCAATCGCTGTCGTCGGGCCACCCCCTGTTGGCTCTGGGGCCCCGAGACGCAGAGGACGAGGCCGTGGTCGTCGATGCGTCGTCGGGCGAACCGGCCGAGCCCGAACGATCCATCAACCACGGCGCCGCCGGGTACGAGCAGAACGAATGGCTCTTGCCCGGCGGCGAACTGGTTGCCCTCGACTGGGACGGGCGCGTGACCGTGTATCCCGCGGAGGATGCTCGACCCTCCCACTATGACCTCGACCTCTCCTCGAGCGACGAGTTCAGCGCTCCGGCGGTGACCGTCGAAGGCAATCTGTTGGTGCACTCGTCGGCTGACTCGATCGATGTCGTGGATGCTCGCTCCGGCGAGCGCCTGTCGTCGACAGCGGCGGACGACGACGCGTACTGCGCCGTGGGTGCGTCCCAAGGGGGGACGAGGGTGGCGGCGGTGACCTGCGGGGATGGTGGTTCGGCGGAGCTGCAGATCTGGGACGACCCGCGGGAGGCGCAACCGACCCGTCGACTGCCCTTGGCGTTCCCCAATCCGACAACGGTCTCCCTGTCCGACGATGGTCGGACGGTTGCGGTCGCCTTCGTCGTCGGGCAAGTAGCGGTGCTGCGCGACGGTCGATGGGTCGAACCGCCTCAGCTGACCACGGCCAGTGCAGACCACAACGACTTTCAGCGCGGTTGGGCCGACGTCGACCCACTCGGGCGGTGGATGGTCACCCGCCGGGACGGCAAGGGCATCGAGCTGTGGCATCTCGCCGGTCGCACTGTCGAGCGGGTCGGGCACCTGTCGCACGAGTGGCGGACCGACCCTCCGCTCAGCGGCAGCTTCGACGCCGAGTCGGTGTCCCTGCTGTGGAATGCGGGTGCGGGAAGTCCGACAGCGATGGCCGTTCGGTGGCCCCTGACCGGGCTCGCGCTGCGGCGCCACGCCTGCGCGCAAATCGGTGGGATCGTCGAGGCGAGCGAGTCCGGGGACATCCCCCGAGACGTCTGCCCCCGTGTCCGGGGCCAGGGAACCCGGCCCGATCCCGTGCCGATCCCCACCTCCGTGCCCAGTCGTGACCCCGCTAGCTCAGAGCGAGCTGCGTCCTGGAGCATCGAGACCACCCGGATCCCGCTGGCTGACGGGGCATGGCCGAGCGCGGTTGGCGTGGCCAGTGATGGGGCGGTCTGGGTCGCCGAGTCGTCGCTCGACACGCTCGTACGCATCGACGGATCCGGCGCGACGGCGAGCTATCCCATCGGGGACACCAACACCAGCGTCCACAGTCTCCTGCCGGCCGCCGACGGCGCGATGTGGTTCGCCGGCTTCCAGACCTTCGGGCGCGTCAGCCGGGACGGCACGGTTGGTCTGCTTCCGGGGTTCGACGATCCCGGCGCCATGGCTCCGGCCGGCGATGCGGTCTACGCGTTCGTGGAGTCCGTCGAGCCGTCGCTCCTTCGAGCTGCGGAAGACGGCGTCGACCTCACTCCGCTCAGCTCGGAGCTCGGGGGCGCCAGTGTTCCGGCGATGGCGTCAGCAGCCGACGGCAATCTCTGGCTCGCCATCGCCGCAAGCGTCGACGGGTCCACCGGGCCGGCGCTGGCACGGCTTCCGATCGACGGCGGGTCTGAGGTCGAGCGGATCGACCTCGACGACGTCACGGCGCTCCATTCGCTGGTCATCGGACCGGACAACGGGCAGTGGTTCGCCGGCACGAGAGACGACGGATCCGGCGTCGTCGGTCATCGGCTGCCCAGCGGTCAGATCGAGTTCCTGGACACTCCGGATGAGGTCGTCGCCTGGCGCTTGCTCGCTGCGCCTGATGCCGTCTGGTTCGTCAGCGACACCTCCCTGGGCCGAATTGCGACGGCGGACAACACAGTCGCCGTGTGGCCGATCCCAAATGCCGAACGACTCGCCGGCATCGCCCTGGCGCCCGACGGGACGTTCTGGTTGACGGACAGCGAAGCCGATGTGGTGCATCACGTGACCCTCGTCGAGCGCTAGGTGGGGACGACGTCTTCTCCGGGTGCCGGATCGAGCGCGTGCTGATGCACGTTGCCGACCCGAGGGCGTTCATTGCCGAAGCCGCGCGGTGTGTACAACCGAACGGTGTCTTGACGATCTTCGAACCCGACTGGTCGACGCTCGCGGTCAATGGTTCGCCCGTTCCGGCGCCGTGGATCAGCATCGCGAGCCGTCCCTCGGTCGGAGCGGTCGTTGGTGAGTTGCTCACGGCAACGGGATGCGTGATTCGCGACCGTGTGGAGGAGCGCTCGTGGTGGACCTTCAGCGATTTCGACCGGATCACCAACCTGGAGCGGAGTCTGGATCGAGCTGTCCGGGGAGGCATCGCCACGCGCTCCGACGTGGACGCGTGGTTGGAGGAACAGCATCGACGCGCGGCAACCGACGACTTTCGCGCCGAGATGGTGAAGATCCTCTGGGTCGCGACTACGCCCTGATTGGGCCACTCCCCACAACGCCAGGAGCGTGACCCCCTTCCGTCCTACATGCTCGGAAGCGGTGGAGTCGAGCTCCGGAGAACCCGTCCGGCGCAACCAAGCGGTGCATGTTGAGGGCA
>DATEEV010000369.1:0-14026 GCA_035281005.1 Microthrixaceae bacterium
TGGCCCAGATGACCCTTGCCGGCGTCGCCGGATTCCTCCTCAGCTCGCTGTCCGACGCTTGGGGCGTTCCGTTCCCGCTCGCCCCGCTCCTCGCCGCCGCCGGCGCGACCGTCATCGGCGTCGTCGTCGGCCTGCCGGCGCTGCGCATCCGCGGGCTGCTCGTCGGAGTGGTCACGCTCACCTTCGCCGTCGCCATCGAAGCCGTGTGGTTCCGCAACAACGACTTCAACGGCGGCGCGGACGGCGCGCCCGTCGCCAACCCGGAGCTGTTCGGGATCGACCTCGGCGTGGGGGTCGGCAAGGCGTTCCCTCGCCCGGCGTTCGGGCTGCTCTGCCTCGCCGTCCTGGCGCTCACGGCGCTTGGCGTGGCACGGCTGCGCACCAGCAAGCTCGGGTCGGCCATGCTGGCGGTCCGGGCGAACGAGCGATCCGCGGCGGCAGCGGGCATCTCAGTGACGAGGGTGAAGGTCGTCGGGTTCGCCATCGGCTCGTTCATCGCGGGGATCGGTGGCTGCCTGTTGGCCTACAAGCAGACCAACGTGACCTTCCAGTCCTTCAGTGCGGTTGCCGGACTCACCGTCTTCTCGACCGCCTTCCTCGCGGGCATCACCTCGGTGAGCGGAGGCATCGTCGCCGGAGTGATCGCCGCCAGCGGCATCGCCTTCCTCGCCCTCGACCGAGCCATCGACATCGGGCCCTGGTACGCCATCCTCTCCGGCGTCGGCGTCGTCGTGACCGTGATCAAGAACCCCGAGGGCGTGGTCGGCCCGGTGCACACGATGCTCGAACGTCGCCGCTCGGCCCGGATCGACACCACGACCGCGCGCAGCGCCGCCGCTCCGACGGTGACACCGACGGATCGTGCGGCGGCCCCCGCCGCGGACGCTCCGTCGGTCCTCGAGGTCGTCGGCCTCGGTGTGACCTACGGCGGCGTGGTCGCCGTCGATGATCTCAGTTTCGTCGTGCGACGCGGCTCGATCACCGGGCTCATCGGGCCCAACGGCGCCGGGAAGACGACCGCGATGGATGCGCTGAGCGGATTCGTCGAACACCAGGGTTCCATCGAGCTCGACGGGCGGCCGCTGGCCGGGCTGCCTCCACACCGGCGCACACACGTGGGCCTCGGCCGCACGTTCCAGGGCCTCGATCTGTACGACGACCTGAGCGTCGAGGAGAACGTCGTGATCGGCCAGCACGTCGCCGGCCGCGACGAGGCCGCGCTCGTCGAGGTGCTGGACCTCCTCACCCTGACCCCCTATCGCGAGCGGAACGTACGGGAGCTCTCACAGGGCCAGCGCCAGCTCGTGTCGATCGCCCGTGCCCTCGCCGGCCGACCGGAGGTGCTCCTCCTCGACGAACCGGCGGCCGGGCTCGACTCGACCGAGAGCGCGTGGCTCGCGGATCGCCTCCGCGCCGTTCGCGACGGCGGTGTCACGATCCTTCTCGTCGACCACGACATGAGCCTCGTGCTCGGGCTGTGCGACGAGATCGTCGTGTTGGAGTTCGGCCGCCTGCTCGCCGCCGGTACCCCCGAGGAGGTCCGTTCCAATGCTGCGGTGCGGGCCGCCTACCTGGGCGGCGAGTCCGACGGCGTACCCCCGACTGCGACGACGGTGACCTCATGACCCTCAGCCTCGCGACCGAGGGGCTCAGCGTCGGCTACGACGGACTGGCGGTGGCCCGGGGCATCGACCTCCAGGTCGCGAGCCGACAGGTCTTGGCGGTGCTCGGACCGAACGGCGCCGGCAAGTCCACGCTGCTGCTCACCCTCGCCGGCCTCCTGCCGCCGATCGACGGCTCGATCGAAGTCGGCGGGCAGCACCTCAAGGCGGGTTCGGCCCGTCGTGCCAGCCGGGCAGGTGTCGTGCTCGTCCCCGACAGCCGCGCGCTGTTCACCCAACTCACCGCGAAGGAGAACCTCCTCCTGGCTGCGAAGCGTCCGGAGCTGGTCGACGAAGCGATGGAGCTGTTCCCGGCCTTGGGGCACCGGGCCGGGTTGAAGGCCGGTTCTCTCTCCGGTGGCGAGGCCCAGATGCTCGCGGTGGCTCGGGCGCTGGTGCAGGAGCCGCGGGTACTCCTCATCGACGAGATGAGCATGGGTCTTGCACCGGTCGTCGTCGAGTCGCTCATGCCGGTGATCCGTCGGGTGGCCGACGAGCGGGAGGCGGCGGTGGTCCTCGTCGAGCAACACGTGCACCTCGCCCTCGACGTGGCCGACCTCGCGCTGGTCCTGGTGCACGGCGACGTGGTGCTCCGAGGCACCTCGGAGGACGTCCGGAGCGACGCGTTGGCCCTCGAGTCGGCGTACCTCGGCGACTTCGGTCGGGTGCTTGACCCCCCGACCTCAATAGAGAATACTCATTTCAATTCGCAATAGAGTTCACTCATTTCGATCCGACACTTTCGGGGGAACCGATGAGAACACACCGGACACGGGCGCGCATCGCGGTCGCCGTGATGGCACTGGCGCTCATCGGCGCGGCGTGCAGCGATGACGACGAGGGAAGTGACGATTCCTCCACCACCGAGGCCGTCGTCGACGAGTCGGCGCTCGGCGAGCCCAACGCGGCCACGGGCGACCCGGTGAAGATCGGACTCATCACCGAAGGGGGTTCCGAGGCCATCGGATCCCAGTCCGATCTCACCGAGCAAGGTGCCGAGATCGCGGTGCAGTACGTGAACGAGTACCTCGGTGGCGTCGGCGGTCGGCCCATCGAGTTGTTCATCTGTGGCAACCAGGCCACACCGGCCGGTGGCCAGGACTGCGCGAACCAGATGGTGGAGCAGGGGGTCATCGCGGTGACCCTGCCGTTCACGGGGTTCGGCGCCGCGCAGGCTCCGATCATCACCGGCGCCGGCATCTCGTACGTCACCGGCTCGGGCAACTCGACCGAGGAGCTCACCGCAGCGAACGCCTTCGCGCTCACCGGCGGCTTCCCCGGCACCCTCGGGGCCTTCGCGAAGCACGCCCAACAGGAAGGCGTGAAGAAGTTCGCGAACATCGTCATCGACGTGCCCTCGGCGACGCAGGCGGCCGAGGCGCTGGGCGGGCTGGTGTTCGGCAATGCGGGGGTCGAGTACGAGGTCGTCACCGCGGCGCCGGGCACCCCGGACCTCACCCCGCAATTGCAGTCGGCCGTCGACGGCGGCGCTGACGCCATCGCCGTCACTGGCGACGTCACGTTCTGCACCTCGTTCCTCCAGGCCTACGAGACCCTCGCCCTGGACGTGACGAAATACGTGATCGCGACCTGCCTCGACGAGACGATCATCGACTCGCTGGGTGACGTGCTCGCCGGCTCGCTGCTCGCGACCAACGTCGCGGCCGAGGGTGGTGACGCCGAGCTCTACGCCGCCATGCTGGGGAAGTACGCCGGCGACGACGACATCAACCCCGATCCGATCGCGAGCGCGGGTGTGGTCGCCGGTGTGGGTGCGGTCCTCAACTTCGTCCGGGGGATGGACGGCCTGACCGGCGACGTGTCGGCGGCGACGGTGCTCGCGCAGATGAAGGCGGCGAAGGACGTGCCGCTGTTCCTCGGCGGTGGCCAGACCTACACCTGCGACGGCACGGCCATCCCGTTGCTTGCCAACGTGTGCTCGGCGGGCTTCCAGATGGGCACGCTCACCGCTGAGGGAACCGTCGAGGATCTCGAGCCGGTCGACGCCTCGGACCTGTTCGTAGCGTGATCACCCCCCGGTAGCGAGCCGCCGGCCTAGCGATAGGTCGGCGGCTCGTTGCGGCGGGGCTGGGCCGGGCGGCTCCCGAGCGGTGGATTGCCGATGTGGGTGTAGGCCATGCCGTTCTGGAGCGCCATCGAGCGGGTCATGTCGAGTGACTCCCAGATCGCGCGGACGGTGCCCTGGATCGCCTTGGGCTCGCGGGCGGCGATCGAGCTCGCGATCGCCCGTGCACGGTTCCCCAGCTCGGCGACGGGCACGACTTCGGTCACCAGGCCGAGGCGAAGGGCCGTGTCGGCCGTGATCCGCTCTTCGGTCCCCATGAGCGCCCACCGAAGGACATCGCCGAGCGGCACCCCTCGCGCCAGCATGCCGATCGGCTCGAGTGCCGAGACGATGCCGCTGTTGGCGTGTGGGTCGAAGAACTCGGCATCCTCCGCGGCGACGATGATGTCCGCCTCGTTGAGGAAGTACTGCGCTCCCCCGGCCGCCATGCCGTGGACGGCCGCGACGACGGGCTTCCAGCAGCGGTGGTGGAGCTTCGGCGAGAGCGTCGCCCCGGGGTCGGACGTGTTCCACACATTGGACTGGAAGAACCAGGTTGCGCCGCCCTTGATATCGGCGCCGGTGCTGAACGCCCGCTCACCGGCGGCCTGGAGCACGACGGCGTGTACCGCGTCATCGTCACGGATCGTCTGCCATGCCCAGGCCATCTCCTCGGCCATCCGGTCGTTCCAGGAGTTCAGGGCCTCCGGTCGATCCAACGTGATGGTCGCCACGTGGTCGTCGCCGGTCTCGAATCGGATCGTCTCGCAGTCCATGGTCGTCGATAATAGAGTGTCCCGAAATCTCAGGGTCGATGAGGGGGTCCTCGATGGACGGCAATGCAGCGCCCGGTGAGAAGGACAGTGGGACGGCGACGGTCGAGAACTACGACGTCCTCGCCGACCTGTACGACCTCGCGAACCCGCAGCCGAAGTACCGGGCACTGATCGAACGCGGCGGCGCGCTCTGCCCGGTCGAAGGCGTGGCCGTCCTCGCGAGCCGCGAGGCGGTCGAGACGGCGCTGCGCGACCCGGCGACGTTCAGCTCGGAGGGCTTCCTCGATCTGGGCAACATCCGGCCACTGATCCCGTTGAGCGTCGACCCTCCGAAACATGTCAAGTACCGCAAGATCCTCGACCCGCTCTTCGCCCCCCGGCGGATGGACGAGGCCGAGGCCGACATCACCGAGCGTTTCAACCACTTCGTCGACGCGTTCGTCGACCGGGGGAGCTGCCACTTCACCGACGAGCTGGCGACCCCGTTCCCCTCGGCCATCTTCCTCGGCCTCATGGGTCTGCCGTGGGACGAGCTCGACACCTTGCTGGGCTTCAAGGACGGCATCCTGCGACCGGATCCGACAGCGCCGTCCGAGCAGCAGGCCGCACTGCGCCGCGCCACCGGGACCGAGATCTACGCGTACTTCGATGCGATCCTCGACCAGCGGTCGAGCGATCCCCGCGATGACATCCTCACCCGGTTCCTGAACACCGAGATCGACGGCGAGCGGCTCACCCGCGAGGAGATCCTCGACATCTGCTTCCTCTTCCTGATCGCCGGCCTCGACACGGTGACCGACTCGCTCACGTGCATGTTCGCCTTCCTGGCCCAGCACCCGGATCATCGCCGCCAGCTCGTGGAGGACCCATCGGTCATCCCCGCGGCGATCGAGGAGATGCTCCGTTGGGAGACCCCTGTCACCCAGGTGCCCCGCATGGCCACCCGCGACACCGAGCTCGCGGGCTGCCCGATCAAGCAGGGCAGCTTCGTCTCAGTCATGGTCGGTGCCGCCAACGTCGACCCGGCCGACCTCCCCGATGGCGATGTGGTGCGATTCGACCGGGAGGTGAACCGACACCTCGCATTCGGAGGTGGCGTCCACCGTTGTCTGGGCTCCCACCTTGCTCGACGCGAGCTGCGAGTCGCGCTGCAGGAGTGGCACCGACGCATCCCGGACTACGAGCTGAAGCCCGGCCTCGAGCTCCAGTACCCCACCGGACTCCGCTCGGTCGAGAACCTCGAGCTCGTCTGGTGAGTTTCGATGTCGGAAAAGAGGATACTGATCTAGACTGACGCGTCGTGGAGCTCCTGTGGCAGCAGCGACTCGGCGTCTGGTGGATCGCCGAGGACCATCCCGACGTCCCCGCTCTCGTGCACGCCGACTCCGGCGAGGTGCTGACCTTCGCCGAGCTCGCGGGGCGTGCTCACCAACTGCTCCACGGTCTGCGCCAGCTCGGCGTGATGAGCGGCGACATCGTCGCGTACGCGCTTCCCAACGGCATCGACATCGTCGTGTGGCAACTCGCGGCCCAGGAGGGCGGGCTGCGCTCGATCGCCCTCAACCCGGCGCTGTCGGGCGCCGAGATCCGCGGCATCCTGGACCACTCGGGGGCCGTCCTCGTCGCAGTCCACGAAGGCTTCGCTCGCCAGGTGGCCTCGCTCATCGAGGCACCCTCTGTGGTCCATCGCGTCTCGGTGGGTGGTCCGATCGAGGGGTTCATGGAGCAGTCGACGGTGGTCGCCCGTCAACCCACGACCGCGCCATCGGATCGCAGCCTCGGGATGCCGGTGCCGTACTCGTCGGGAACCACGGGAACGCCGAAGGCGGTGTGGCGGGAGGCGCCGGATGTCGACCCGTCGGTCGCAGCCGACGCGATGAAGTCCTTCGCACAGGCGTTTCGCTTCCAACCGCTCGAGGGAGCGCATCTCGTGTCGGCGGGCATGCACCACGGTGGCTGCCAGAGCTTCTTCCACGGCGCGCTCAACGTCGGCCAGACACTGGTCGTCATGACGAAGTTCGACGCCGAGACCGCGCTGGCGCTGATCGAACGGCATCGCGTCACCACGGCCTACATGGTTCCGACGCAGTTCGTGCGGCTGCTCCGCCTGCCTGAGGAGGTGCGGACGCGCTATGACACGTCCAGCCTGGAGGTCGTGGTGCACGCCGCGGCACCGTGTCCGCGGGAGATCAAGCAGCAGATGTTCGACTGGTGGGGCCCGGTGATCTGGGAGACCTACGGCGGCATGGAGGGCGCAGCCACCATCGCCAAGCCGCACCACTGGCTCGCCCGACCCGGCACCGTCGGGCGAGCGATCCGAGGGATGGCTGTGCGGATCCTCGATGACGACGGCAACGAGTTGGCGAGCGAGGAGGTCGGCCACGTCTTCATGGAGCCGACCGGACCGTCGTTCGAGTACCGGGGCGATCCGGAGCTGACCCGTTCGGTGCATCGTGGGCGGGCCTTCACGATCGGCGACATGGGCTACGTCGACGGCGACGGCTTCTTGTTCCTCTGCGACCGCGCCAAGGACCTCATCATCAGCGGTGGAGTCAACATCTACCCGGCGGAGGTGGAGGGCGCGCTGTCGTCGCACCCGAAGGTCGGCGACGTCGCGGTCATCGGTGTGCCCGACCCGGAGTGGGGGGAGCAGGTGAAGGCGGTCGTGGAACTGATCGACGGGGTCGAGCCGGACGCGGGCCTCGACGCGGAGCTGCTCTCGTGGTGCCGTGAACGCCTCGCCGGCTACAAGTGCCCTCGCTCGATCGAGTACCGAAGCGAGTTGCCGCGCACCGACGGCGGCAAGCTGATGAAGCGGCACCTCCGCGACGAGTACTGGGCCGAGACCGGCCGCCAGCTCTAAGGAGCGCTCGCGTCAAGCGACGTGGACTCCCCGGCGACGATCTCGCGGTGGCGGTCCATCAACGTCGAGGCCTGCGACTGCAGCTCGGCCGGCGGGGCCGGCAACTGCACCGGGCCGTGCTCGCGGCTCGGCAGTGCGACCGTGGCCGTGCCGGGGCACGTGACGACCTCGCGCTGGTTGGTGCCGCGCATCTCGAGGTCGACCACGCAGTTGCCGTCCTCGATCCGCTTGCCGACGACCTCGCCGGTGATGACGTGGGTGTCGCCGACGTAGTTGAACTTCCGGATCTCGCTGCTCTGACGGACGAGCCAAGCGTCGTCGCCCATCCAGTCGGTGACGAAATGCGACAGGTGACAGTCGCGCATCACCCCGTAGTCGTAGGCCATCGGGTTGCCGATCGCTCGCGCCCACGCGGAGTCCCAGTGCACGCGCTGCGCGACGTCCGGGATGCCGTACTCGTTCTTCACGTAGAACGGAGCGATGCGCTGGCGGTTCTCGTAGGCCAACCGGTTGGAACACGGCGCGTAGGGCACGAAGCCGTACCCGCCGGCATGGAACACGATCATGTCGGTGGTCGTGAGTGGACCCTTGGCCATCGGCTGGACCTGGTCGCCCACCTCGACGTCCTCCCACCAGCGGAGCTCGGCACCCCGTGGCGACTCCGCGGCGTAGATCGCGTCGAGCGCCGCGAGGTCGTCGTCGGAGTAGGTGGCGGGCTCGATCGCCGAGTACTTGCCCTTGTCGCGGGCGGTCTTGCGCTCGGTGTGGATGGCGAGGGTCCGCGAGGTGGCGACGACCTCGCCCCGCTGGTTCATCTTCACGCTCAGATAGGTGACGAGCACCGAGCGTTCTGCGAATTCCGACTGCTTCTCGACGACTGACTCGGTCCCTCCGAAGCTGTACAACTCGTCGCCGTCGACGAGGGGCCGGTACCAGTTCCACGTGCTGCCCGAGACGAAGACGTGGATGCCGCGGAATGACGGGCGCTTCACGGGGGGATCGGGTGGGTCGCCGTAGAGCGGCCGGTTCAAGCCGATCGAGATCATCGGCGGTGCGATCTGCGAACCCCACCGCGTGCGGGCGCCGTAGGTGTCGGAATTGAAGAGCGGGTTGCCATCGCCGTAGCTGCGGGCGAAGTTGCGCATGGCATCGGGGGTGACGCGGGTCAGGTGTTCCTGGGACCTCGCGGTGTTCCACCGCCCCACCAATGCCTTGGCCCGTTCGATGTCCTCCTCACGAAAGCGATGCTTGGTCGCCTCCTCGAATTCGGCGGACGTGGTCTGCGTGGAGGGCTCGTTGGCCATGTGAAGAAGAGTATCCTCTATTATGGAATCAGACCAGCGCCCCGGAGATGCGGAGCTCGAGAATCTGCTCCTCGGTGAGCCCGAGCCGAGTCAGGAGCTCGTCCGCGTGGTCGTTGAATTCCGGAGCGTGACGCAGCGCCGGTGCCGTTCGGTCGATCTGCGCCGGTGAGGCGACCAGCGGGAGCTCTGTCTCGCCGTACCCGACCTGCTGCACGTAGTGGTTCGCGACCGCCTGTGGGTCGGCCGGAAGTTCCAGCACGTTCGAGACCACATCCCACTGACCCGGCTGCGTGGCAAGCGCGACCCGCCACTCGGCGAGCGGGCGAGTGGCGAACGTGGCCTCGAGCTCCGCAACCGCGTCGGTCGTGTGCTCGGTGCGCGCTGCCGCATCCGCGAACCGGGGATCGGTCGAGAGTTCGCTTCGCCCGATCGACTCGAAGAACCCATCCCAGTAGACGTCGCGCTGCAACATGCACAGGGAGATCCACCGATCGTCGGCCGTCCGATAGGTGTTCACCAACGGGTTGGCGAGGACCGCGGCCGGCAGCGCGGGTGCTTCGCCCTTGGCGAAGGCGGCAACCATCACCGACGCCCCGACGATCGACATCTGCATCGCCCACATCGCGGTGCCCAGCAGCGACACGTCGACCACTGCGCCGACGCCGGATCGTTCGCGGCGGAGAAGCGCCGCGGCGACGCCGCCGGCGAGCGCCATCCCGCTCAGCGAGTCACCGAAGGCACCAGAGGGCTGGTTCACCGGTCGAGCGGCGTCCGGCGGCGTCGAACCGGCCGCGATGCCGCCGCGCGCCCAGAAGCTGATCGCGTCGTAACCGCCCCGGTTCGCGTCGTCGCCCAACGGCCCGTGGCCGGACCCGCAGGCGTAGACGATGTTCTCGTTGCGGGCCTGTACGTCGGTGATGTCGATGCCGAGCTTCTGGCGTGTCGCCGGCAGGTAGCTGGTGAGGAACACGTCCGCGCTCTCGGCGAGCTTGAGGACGAGCTCCCGGCCCTCCGGGTTGCGCAGGTCGATGCCGATGCTGTGCTTGCCCCGGTTCCACACCTCCCAGGGGAACGACGGGCCCGCGGTGACCCCGCCGCTGATGAGCCCGCGCATCGGGTCACCGTCGGGCGGCTCGACCTTGACGACCTCGGCACCCCAGTCCGCGAGCACCGCTCCCGCGGAGGGCACGAACGCCCACGCCGACACCTCGAGCACTCGCACGCCCTCCAGCACCTGCTCCATCTCTTCCCCTCTCGGTTGCTCGTTCGGTTGACGCTCGTTCAGGTGACGCTCGGCCAGCTGCGCTCGTACAGCGCGCCCGACGCCGTCCGCAGCAGGTGGTCGTCGTGGACCATGCGCCGCCACTGGTAGAGGAGGTAGTCCTCGATGGTCACGTCGCCCGCACGCGCGGCGGCGGCCAAGGCGGCCCGCGCGTCGTCCAGCGACGACGGTGGCGTGGCGAGCAACGCGGCGATGTCCTCGAGCTCGCGGGCGTCGTACCTCCGCCCGTTGCGGTCGAGCTCCTTGAGGTACTTCACGTTGCGGGCCGCTCCCTTGGCGAGGGCGGCGACCGCGCGATCGTCGGCCCGGCCGACGATCGACTGGAGTTGGCCGAGGACGCGGTCGAACAGGTCGGCGTGGGCCGGCGGGGCGTCCTCTCCCTCGACGTCGCGGCCGGGGAGCTCGAGGCCGATCGCCGCGGCGATCGCCTCGAGACGCATGCGTCGGTGCAGCATGCTCATCACCGACCAACTGCCGTCGGCGTTGCGGTCGATGGCCGCGTCGCTGCCAGCCGACGCGGCGGCCACCGCAGCCCGGACCAGATCGGGCGCCCCCATCTCGGAGATGCCGAAACGCGGACCGAGACGGGCGACCGCGTTGACGCGGTAGTAGGCGACGCGAGCGGGGTCCACCGCGTGGCCGCTCGCCGCCTCGTACTCCCGCATGCGCTCGGGGAAGTCCGGGAACCCGTGTTGGGTGGCTCGCCACGACAGCCACGCGATGTCGTCCATCGGGTCGCCGACGTGCGCGAGCTCCCAGTCCAGGATGGCCGTGACCTTCCCGCCGGCGTGGAGCAGGTTCCCGGGACCGGTGTCGCCCTGGAGCAGCACCGGCTCGCCATCGTGGTCGGGCATGCGGTTCTCGAGGATGTCGAGCATCAGCCGGCCGAGCGCGTCGATCGGCATGCGCTGATCCTCCGCCTCGAACGCGGCGCGGATGTCGGCGACCTGGTCGCGCTGGTGCTCGGCGATCGAGCGGATCGGCGCGAAGCTCGGAAGGTCGAGCTCGCGCGCCGGAACGCGGTGCCACCGGGCCAGATACGAGACGAAGTCCTTGGCGATCGAGCGCGCTTCCTCGGGATCGCGCGGCATCTGGAACCAACCGCTGCCGGCCATCCGATCGACGAGCAGGACGTTGAGCGCGTTGTCGGCCCCCCACAGATTCGGCACCGGGAGCTCGAGCGTTCGGAGTGCGCGGTACACCTCGGCCTCGCGCTCGAGATCGAGGAAGGACCCACCGGCGCTCCATCCGGTCCGTCCCCGCTGGAGGAACAGCTCGATAGTCCGGCCGTCCCGATCGACATCGACGGCATAGCCGAGGCGGCCACCGGAGGTGACCTGGTCGACCGACCGCAACTGTCCGCCGGTCGTCTGCTCGATCCAGCCGGTCACCGCCGGCTCGAGGTCACTCATCGCCCACCTCCCAGCACGACGCGTCGGTCAACGCGGCCACCACGACCTCCGGTGCAGAGGACTGGTCCTCGCCGTAGCCCGCAGCGCCGTCCCATTCCCAGTGGAAGTAGCCCGTGCCGAGACCGTGGCTGCCGTGATGACTCACCAGTGAGCCGACGGCGGTGAGCTCGCGGTCATGCTCGTCGCGCGCCTCGAGGACGATCCGGCGCATCCAGCCGTGCTCTGGGTCGAGCTCGGCCCGACGGTGGCCCTCGATCAGCAGGCCGTACACGCCGTCACGCACCAGGTACCCGGTCGAGACGTCGTCGCGCCCCACACCGTCGTAGATGCACGGCAACGTGTAGGCGAGGAACATGTCGTCGGCCGACGCCGTGCCGAAGACGTAGCCGACCCCGAACGGGCTGAACGGCGGTCTGCCCGCGACCACCGGATCCGGCGGCTCGCGGCGCGTCCGCGTCGGCTTCGACCCCGGCTTCCGCGGGCCCGGGCGCGGCCCCCATGAGCGGTCGCGCATCGAGAGCGAGTCGACGTCGATCACCTCGTCGTCGAGCACGACCTGACCGACGACGTGGATGGCCTGGTCGAAGTGGCGGCCCTTCCAGAACGGCGCGACGCCCGTGGGATGCGAATGGGGCGCTCGGAGGCCCTCGAGCGTCACGTCGGCCTCGAAGCGGCCGGGATCGGAGTACCGGACGCGGTAGCGCCGGAGCGGCTCGAGCGCCTCGAGGTGGTTGCCGTTCGGCAGCACCAGGTCGCGAAGGTCGAGCGACGCCGGGTCATCGAGCGGGAGGCCGTGCTCGAACCGCTCGTAGCGCGACGGCGTCGGACCCGCGTCCCACACCCAGGCCCCGCCGTTGCACACGGACTGGTTGAACAGCACCTGGTTGTAGAACCACCCGCCGAGGGCGAGCTCGGGCACGTGGAACGACGCCCAGAAGGTCTCGGTCTCGTACGGATGCTCGCTGACGGGATGGAAACCGTCGTCGTCGGACGTGATGGCGATCGTCTCCGGCGGCAACATTCAGGACACTGTATCCTCGCGGCCATGCCGTGGAACCATGAGCTGTTCATCGACGGGAAGTGGACCTCCGAGGGCGCGGAGGGCTCCATCGAGGTGATCGACCCGGCGACCGAGGCGCCCATCGGCTCGGTGCCGGACGCATCGGTGGTCAGCGCCCGATTGGCCATCGACGCGGCGCGGGCCGCGTTCGACTCCGGCCCCTGGCCGTGGATGAAGCCGTCCGAACGGGCGGCGAAGCTCGTCCGAATGGCCGAGATCCTCGAGTCGCGCGCCGTCGAGCTGCGCGAGCTCATCGTGGCCCAGACCGGCTCGGTCGGGTTCCTCACCGACTTCGTCCAGGCGGCGGGTTCGATCGGTATGTTCCGCTCCAACGCCGAGATCGTCGCCAACTCGTTCCGCTGGGTGGAGAACGCGCCGCCCACCGGCGGGCCGATGGCGATGAGCGGCGCGGCCATCGTCCGTGAGCCCATCGGCGTCGTCGCCGCGATCACGCCGTTCAACTTCCCGTTCATGCTGAATGTGGTGAAGGTGGCGCCCGCGCTCGCGGTGGGCTGCACGGTGGTGCTGAAGCCCCACCCGTGGACGCCGCTCGACGCGATGATGATCGCGGAGGCGGCGGCCGAGGCCGAGCTGCCGCCGGGCGTGCTCAACGTCATCACCGGTCACGGCGCCGTCGGCGACGAGCTGACGTCGAGCCCCCTGGTCGACATGGTGGCGTTCACCGGCTCCACCGCCACGGGCCGTCGCATCATGGCGTCGGCGTCGGGAACGGTGAAGAAGCTGCAGCTCGAGCTGGGCGGGAAGAGCGCTCAGGTCGTGCTGGGCGACGTGAGCGAGGAGGTCGCCCGCTCGATCGGGTTCGGTGAGGTCCTCACGCACTGCGGCCAGGGCTGCGTCCTCAAGACCCGCCTGCTGATGCCCGAGCACCTCCTCGACGCGTACAAGGAGGGTCTCGAGGCCGCGCGGTCCACCGTCACGATCGGCGACCCGCGGGACCCGGCCACCGCGCTCGGCCCGCTCATCCGCGAGCAGCAACGCGAGCGGGTGGAGGGCTACGTGGCCTCCGGGCTCGAGCAGGGAGCCGAGCTGCTCTGCGGCGGCAAGCGTCCCGACCACCTCGACCAGGGCTTCTTCTACGAGCCCACCGTCTTCGTCGGTGCCAACGACCTGCACATCGCCCAGGAGGAGATCTTCGGCCCGGTCCTCACCGTGGTCCCGTACTCCGGTGATGACGACGATGCCGTGCGGCTCGCCAACGACTCGATCTTCGGCCTCGGCGGCGCGGTGATGGCCGGAACGACGGCGCGGGCGTTCAACGTGGCCCGCCAGATCCGCGCCGGCCACGTCACGGCGACCGGTGTGGGGTCGGGTGCGTTCGAGGCGATGGGTCCCGGCGGCGGGCAGGGCCCAGGTTGGGGCAACTCGATGAAGGGCATCGGCCAAGAGGGCGCCTTCGGCGGCTACAAGCAGTCGGGCCTCGGGCGGGAGTGGGGTCACGTCGGCCTCGAGGACTTCACCGAGGTGAAGAACCTCCTCTGGGGCTGACGCGACCAGCGTTCGGCGCCGACGATGCCACCACCCCGGATGCTCCCCGCGCTCGACGACGTCAACCGCGCGTTCTGGACCGGAGGCCATCAGGGCC
>DATEEV010000370.1:0-5728 GCA_035281005.1 Microthrixaceae bacterium
AAGCCCGACGGCCAGCCCCGCCGGCGCGTCGACCCGTCACGGGCCAAAGAGCACTTCGGCTTCGAGGCGCAGGTCCGCTTCGAGGACGGCCTGCGTCACACGATCGACTGGTACCTCGCCCACCGCGAGGAGGCCCTCGAACGCGACCACTGAGGGCCGATTCGCTCCCGAGTCAGATCGCGCTGCGGAACCACTCGATGGTGGGCTTGAGGCCGTCGCGGAGCGGGACCTCGGGCTCCCAACCCAACAGCTCGCGGGCCCGGGTGATGTCGGGCTGGCGCTGGGTCGGGTCGTCCTCGGGAAGCGGCTCGTGCACGATCTTCGACGACGATCCGGTCAGCTCGATCACCATCTCGGCGAGCTCGGAGATCGTGAACTCGCCGGGGTTGCCGATGTTGACCGGATCGTTCTCGTCGGAGTCGAGCAGGGCCAGCACCCCGCGGATCGTGTCGGCCACGTAGGCGAAGCTGCGGGTCTGGGTGCCATCGCCGTAGATCGTGATCGGCTGGCCCTCGAGGGCCTGCACGATGAAGTTCGACACGACTCGACCGTCGAGGGGCCGCATCCGTTCGCCGTAGGTGTTGAAGAACCGGACGATGCGGGTCTCGAGGCCGTGGTAGCGGTGGTACGCCATCGTCATCGCCTCGGCGAACCGCTTGGCCTCGTCGTAGACGCCACGGGGCCCGACCGGGTTGACGTGGCCCCAGTACGACTCGGGCTGGGGGTGCACCTCGGGATCGCCGTAGACCTCGGAGGTCGACGCCAGCATGAAGCGCGCGTGCTTGGCGCGGGCGAGGCCGAGGGAGTTGTGCGTGCCGAGGCTGCCGACCTTGAGGGTCTGGATCGGCATCTCCATGTAGTCGCGGGGCGATGCCGGCGAGGCGAAGTGCAGCACGGCATCGACGTCGCCCGGCACCCACAGGTAGTTCGACACGTCGTGCTCGACGAGGGTGAAGCGCGAGGTGGTGAACAGGTGCGCGACGTTGTCCTCGCGGCCGGTGACGAAGTTGTCGATCGCCACGACCTCATCGCCCCGGGCGAGGAGTGCGTCGCAGAGGTGCGAGCCGAGGAAGCCCGCGCCGCCGGTCACGACCGCGCGCACGTCAGGACCTTCCGATGCCGTCGTAGGCGAAGCCGTAGTGCTTCAGTCGGTTCCGGTCGAGCAGGTTCCGCGCGTCGACCACTCGCGAGGCGGACATCTCCGAGGCCACCTTCTCGAAGTCGAGCCACTTGAACTCGTCCCACTCGGTGAGCACCACGAGCACCTCGGCGCCCGAGCAGGCCGCGTAGGGGTCGTTCGCGACGGAAATTCCGGCGATGTCGGCGTGGATGGCGGGGTCGAAGGCGGTGAGGTGCGCGCCGCGGCGCTGGATCCGGCCGATGATCTCGATGGCCGGTGAGTCGCGGGTGTCGTCAGTGCGAGCCTTGAACGTGAGGCCCCAGGCGGCGATCCTCACTCCGTCGAGCGATCCGCCGGCCATCGCCTCGACCTTGTCGACGACGCGCTCGAACTGCTGCTCGTTCACCTCGACCACGCCGCGCATCAGTCGGAAGTCGTAGCCGGCGTCCTCCGCGATGCGGATGAGCGCGTGGGAATCCTTGGGGAAGCAGTTGTGCGCCACGAGGCCGCTGGTCGTAACCACGGTGTGGGCACCAGGGACCTCCACCGAATACACCGAACCCTCGTAGTGACGCCGGTTCACGGCGGTGACTCGCACCCACGCCGCGTTCTTCCCGTCGGCCCGATAGCCGGTCGGGGCGATCGTCTTGGTGAGGCCAAGGGCATGGGCGCGGATCCGAGCGACCTCGTCGACCGGCAACAGCTCCGCGGCCGCGTCACCGACCTGACGCTGACCGCTGATCCGCAGCCAGTACGTGTCCACGGTCGACTTTGCGCCTCGACCGACCCGCTGCGAGGCGATGACGCCCAACCCGGCCAACAGCCGCAGCATCCCGTCCGCCAGCCTGGGTGAGACCGTGCCGTACTCGAGCAGGACGTTGTGCGACCGCCGGATGAACGACCAGCTGCCGTCACCGTCCCAGAGCCCCCGCAACAGCGCCCAGCGGTGGCGTTCCGGCATCGTCCACACGACGTCGGGCACCGCCTTGTCGTAGCTGCGTGAGCCGAGGCCGAGCGAGCGGAAGAATTCGGCGAGCAGTCGCGACGAGACGGTCACCTTCATCGAGGTGGGCGTTCGATCGACGCGGACCTTCACGCCGCGGCTCGCCCAATAGCAGCGCACGAACTCCACCAGCTCGGACTCGTCGGTCGGGTGGAAGGTCCAGGAGATGCGGTGGCGTCGGCCGTCGACGGAGATGAAGCCCTCGGCGAGGTAGAGCCCGACCATCCGGAAGAAGTCCTCGTCGAGCTCGAGCTCGGCGGGCACGAACGTGCCGTTGGAAACCGTGCCGTAGGTCGCCCTCGGCGACACTGCGCCGAGGGAGCGCATCTCGGACAGCCGCATCGCTCGCGCACGCTGAATGTCGTGCCGACGGGCCGAGGTCAACGCGGCGAGCGCCGGTTCGACGATCGGCCAATCGCGGTCGGGGATCCTCACGATCACGCTGGCCTGCTCGACGGTCTGGCCGACCGCGCCGTCGAGGATCGACACCGTCGCCGGTCGGTCGAGCAGTGGGACCGGTGTTCCGACCGCGATCGGCAACCACGACTCGGTGGTGAGGTCCCCGGCCTCGACGACCTGCAACTGCTCGGCCGGCGACTGACCGTCGCCGACCACCATCGGATGATCCGGCGTCACCGTCAGACGGCGGCCCATCTTGGTGCGCAACTCGACGACCTCGCCGTTCCACGGCCGCTCGGTCAACGCCGCCACGGGAAGGAATTCGGGAGTCGGCTCACCGGGCGTCCACGACAGCACCTCGAGGCCATCGACGCCGTGGTCGAGCCCGTCGCGCACCACCGTCTCGATGGCCGCGTGAGTGACGTGTCCTCCGCGTCGAACGAGCAGCGTCTCGTTCGGGAGGAAACAGGACCCGCCCCACCCGGGACCGGGCCGGAGGAACTCCTGGCCGATGCGCTTGTCGTAGCCCATGCCCAGCACGACGTCGTTCACGTCCGCGCCGACCGCCTCGCACACCGCCGCGATGGCGTTGACGAAGCTGATCTTCGACGCGAGGAACGCGTTCGACGCGTACTTGATGGTCTCGGCCGACGCGGGGTCGGTCACCATCAGCGGGGCGGCGAGGCCGAGGTACAGCGAGGCGACGCGGATGGCGGCGGCCTGGTCGTCGGATCCGATCACCACGCGGTCGGGGTGCAGGAAGTCGTGCACCGCCGAGCCCTCGCGGAGGAACTCCGGGTTCGACACCACCGACACGTCGGGGCGTTGGAGGGCCTGTTCGACCACGCGCGTCGAGCCGACCGGCACGGTCGACTTGTTGATGACGATGGCCTCTGCCTCGAGGTGGGGTGAGATCTCGCGCGCGGCTGCCTCGATGTAGGAGAGGTCGGCCGAGCCGTCATCGCCCTGTGGGGTCGGCACGCACAGGAACACGAACTCGCGGTCGCCGACCGAGTCGGCCGAGCCGAGCACGAACCGCAGTCGGCCGGCCTTCATCGACTCCCGGACGATGTCCTCCAGGCCGTCCTCGAGGATGGGCATCTCACCGCGGTTGAGCTGGTCGACCTTCGCCGCGTCGATGTCGGCACAGACCACGTCATGGCCGAGGTGCGCGAGGCACGCCCCCGTGGTGAGACCCACATATCCGGTCCCGATGACTGCGACAGCACTTGGCATGATCTCTCCTGGGGCGGGGCTCCGGAGGCCCGTCATCGAGGTCGGACGATGGTACCGAGCGGCCGTCGCCGCCACGAAACGACGGCGATCCGCCCATTCCGTTCCCTGGTACTCGCTTGGGTACCAGCCCATGGCCGCTCAGCCGCAGCGCTTGGCGGCCGCGTCGTCGGTCGGATTCACGCCGAGGATCGTGGTCGTGGGGGCAGTCGTCGGCGGGGCGGTCGTGGTGGGAGCGCCGGGCTTGGCCGTCGTGGTGGGGACGGTGGCCTTCGTCGTGGTGGTACGCGGCGGCGGCAGGGTCATCGCGTCGGCGGGCAGGGGGTCCTCACGCACCGCCGTGAGGTCCTTCCCGGCCACGAGGCGCAGCCGCGCTCCGGGCAGCTTCGGCTCCAGCACGAAGGTGGGATACGCGTCGAGGTGGCGGGCGAGCACCACGGCCGCCTCACGGCCGCGGGGGCCGTAGGCGATCGTGGTGCGGGTCGTGGCCTTCGACACCGGGTTCTTTCGGGCCTTGGTGTCGAGGTCGGCGTCGAAGCCCCGGGCCTCGAGGCCCTCCGCGACCACCACCGCGTCACCCAACTCGGCGGCCGAGGGAGCGACGGACACCTGCACGTCCGACACCGCCGGCTCCTGGCCCGGCACCGTGCCGCGGAACGGGTCCAGTACGGGTTCCGCGTCGTCCCAGTTCACCTCCTGGTACGAGAACGACGCATCTCCCCCGTTGAAGGTCGGGAGCTGGTACTTCACCAGGCTGTCGACGTTGAGGTTCCGGAACCGGTCGATGACCTCGAGGATCTGGTCGACGGTCATCGTCTCGTCGATGGTGATCGCACGGACGGCCGCGTTGACGAGCTGGAAGGCCGTGGCGGGGTTCCGGGCGCCCCGACTGACCGCCCGGTGCGCGGCGCGCTGGATGAACGCCTGCTGGCGGTTGATCCGACCCAGGTCCGCCGTCGGGTCGCTGGTCCACTTCTTCGTGTCAGGGTCCTGATACTCGAGGTGGCGAGCCCGGGCGTACGCGAGGGCCTGAGCCGGGTCGAGGACGACGCAGCCGGTCTCCTTGATGAGCAGGCCGGTGTTGCGGTCACGGACCGGCATCGTCACGTACATCGGCACGCCGTCGAGCACCTCGATCAGCTCCCGGAAGCCCTGGAAGTCGAGCTGCACGTAGTTGTCGATCGAGATGCCGAAGTTCTGTTTGATCGTCTGGATGAGGCGATCGGCGCCGTTCGCCCCGAAGATCGCCGAGTTGATCTTGTTCTCGGAGTCGGTCCCCCCGATCGGCACGTAGGTGTCGCGAGGGATGGAGAGCAGCGACGCCTTGTTCTCCTTGGGATCGAGGCGCAGGACCATGATCACGTCCGCGAGCAGGCCTCCCTCGGGCCGTCCGCTGCGGGCCGGGTCGTCCTCGTCGAGGCGATCCGCGCTGTCGGTGCCGATGATCAGGATGTTGCGGGGCTCGTTGACGTCGACCTTCGGCGCGAGCGACACGCCGAGCGACACGACCTGCACGTCGGCCAGCTTGACGCGCACGAACGTCAGCCCGCCGGCTGCGCCGAGGCATGCGATGACCAAAACGATGTTCAGGGAGAGGAGCAGGCGTTGTGGTCCGGTGCGCCGGGCCTTCCGCCCGCCGTCGGGGGGTCCCACGAGGGCGAAGTTAGCAGCGGGTCGTTGCGATTCCCGGTAGCCCAAGACGAGGAGCGGAGGCGAAGAAGCCCGAGGCGCAGCCGAGGGCGAAACTGAGCCGAAGCGACGAGGCCATCCAGCAATAGGCTCGAACGCGTGGCGCCGATCGACCGTTCCGATGCCCTCGCGGTCGTGGGTGGGTGGCTCTGCACGGGTCTGGTCGACGTCACGTCCGACCTCGCCGCGCTCGACTCGGAAGGCTTCTGGGCGGTCGTGTTGCCCTACCAGGGCCCGGCGATCTGCGCGCGCTTCGCGGACGTGCGACCGGCGCGGCCCTGGAC
>DATEEV010000371.1:0-2614 GCA_035281005.1 Microthrixaceae bacterium
CACGATGGCCTGCGAGCCTCCTCGTGTCATCGGCCAACCGACGTGATGGCCGAGCGACGCGAGGAAGATCCCGAACCCGCCCGTGATCGCCTGATCGAGGCGCAGCATCGAGTGCGCGGCCATCCCCGCGATCAGCGCGCGACCCTCCTGGCCGTCGAAGCGCTTCGCGACCGATCTCGCGCTGCGCAGGCCTTCCAACCCGTAACGGGCCAGCGTGATCGGGTGGCGGGGCGGCATGTCGAGGGGAGCGAGCAGCGACGCCGCGAGCGCATCGCCGGAGTCGACGAATGGCCTCATGAGCCGTCGATACGCGGGGCCGTCGTCGCCCAGGGCGGCGACGGTGTCGTCGAGAGAACGGTGGAGGAACCCCGCGCGCCCGTCGGGCAACGGGTGGGCCGCTGGCACGATGGGGTGGACCCAGTCGACCAGGTCGCGCATGCCGAGCTCGGTGAAGACCGGCGACGAGTAGCCGATCGGATGGATCGCGGAGCAGACGTCGTGCACGAAGCCCGGCAGGGTGAGCTCGGCCGAGCGCGCACCGCCACCGGGAGTGTCGGACGCCTCGACCACGAGCACGCTGTGGCCCGCCCGTGCGATGAGGGCGGCCGCGGTCAGACCGTTCGGCCCGGCACCGACGATCACGGCGTCGTAGCTCGTGCTCATTCGGTGGCCAGAGCTTCGGCGGGGCCCTCGCGCAGGGCCCGGTGGGCGCCCAACGCCTGCATGATCCCCAGCTCGCGTCGTCGACTGCGTGCGGCCACGAACAGAGCGTGGCACACCGCACCAGGGCGGCGTAGGAACGCCACTCGCGGGTCCGCGGCGAGGGGGTGCTGGTACCGGTCAGACGGGCGAGAGCTCGTTCAGCTCCGTGACGTTGTCGAACATGATCCGCCGCTGCTCTTCCTCGGTGAGGTGCTTCACCTCGACGAGGTAGTCCAGGGGCTGGGGGAGGCCTTCCATGTGGGGCCAGTCGCTGCCGAACAGGACGCGGTCCACCCCGCAGAGGTCGACGACCTCGTCGAGCTGGTCCTCCCAGAACGGGTTGACCCACACGTGTCGGCGGAAGGTCTCGACCGGATCCTCGGGGAACCAGCCCGACATCTTGCGGGCCACGACACGGAGCCGGTCGAACATCCCGGGGAGGAACTTCGAGCCGTTCTCGACGGAGGCGACGCGCAGATTCGGGAATCGGGCGAACAGCTTCTCGGCGACCAGGGCCGAGAGGAAGTCCTCGATCGGCCGTTCGAGTTGGAGCATCCTGACCGGCTGGGGGATGTTGCCGAAGTCGGTGGAGAAGCCGTCGCGGCCGTAGCCGTGCGAGGTGTAGCCCGAGTCGCCGGCGTGCACGACGACGGTGATGCCGGCCTCCGCGACCCGCGCCCAGAACGGGTCGAACTCGGTGCTCGCCGGCGACCGGGGCCCATCGGCGGTGGTGGGTGCGGCCGGCCGCATCACGATCGTGCGCGCGCCGTGGTCGAGTGCCCAGTCGAGCTCGCGGCAGGCCCAGTCGAGGTCGGCGAGCGTGATGTACGGGGAGGCGAAGATGCGGTCGCGGTAGGCGAAGCCCCAGTCCTCCTCCAGCCAGCGGTTGAACGCCGAGAAGAGGAAGGTGACCGCTTCGGGGTCGTGGTGGAGCGGTTCCTCGTAGATCATCCCGAGGGTCGGGAACATCCAGGTCTTCTCCACACCCTGGTCGTCGAGGGTGACGAGGCGCGCGTCACGGTCGCGGTACTCGGGCCTGATGCGGTCGCGAGCCTTGAGCAGGTCGAGCGGGTTGTCGCCGTTCGGGTTGCCACGGAAGTACTGCGACAACACGCCGGGGCTCGCGACCGGGTCGAAGGTGGGGTTGATGACCGCGCGGCAGACGGCACCACCGATCACGTGGTACTTGCGACCACCGATCTCGGCCCACTCGATGACCCGGGGGCCGAGCTTGGGGTCGAGGTGGCGGGTGAAGGCGTCGAGTGCCTCGTAGTAGTGGTTGTCCGCGTCGAAGACCGGCTCGCCCGGCTGATGTTCCACCTCGCCAGCGTAGGACTCTGCGTACGAGTCAGGACAGGGCGAGGGCGATGTCGTCGGTGCTCATCTGGCGCTCGGGGTTGTCCGGATCGCACAGCGTCGTGGCATCGAGGTACACCCGCGGCGTCTTGTACAGGTAGCTGACCGCGAGCCAGTGCGGCGGCGACACGTAGCGGGTCGCCTCGTTCGCCTTCAGCCACTGGCGCACCCGAGGAGCACGCGACGGGCTCATTCGGGGGAACAGGTGGTGCTCGACGTGGTAGCTGAAGTTGTTGTGCACGAGGTCGACGATCTTCGGGCTGGTGACGCTCATCGAGTTGACCAGCGGATCGTTCGACGCGCTCTGCGGGCGCATGAAGTGGTTCGTCGCGATGTAGCTCATCACCGTCGCGTTCGCGACGATCAACGGGACCAGGATGACGAAGATCGCACCGACCGGGCCGGCCAACCACGCCACCACGCCCCAGGCGGCGACGAATGCGAAGGTGTCGATGATGGCGCGGCGGCGGTTGAGCCCCTTGAAGGTCTTGAGGTACTTCGACTGGATCCACAGCACCACCTGGGCGTGGAAGGTGAACCAGTAGCCGAGGAAGAA
>DATEEV010000372.1:0-4638 GCA_035281005.1 Microthrixaceae bacterium
GCGTTCCGCGATCCTTCGGGCAACATGCTCCGCATCCAGGAGCTGCGCTGACCGATGAGGAGGGCAACCCCGACGAAGTCAGCGGCGAAGAAGAAGACGGCGGCAGCGGCGCGGGCGACCGTCGCGTCGTCGAACGGTGCCGATGACCACGACCTGATCCGGGTCCACGGCGCACGTGTGAACAATCTCAAAGACGTCAGCGTCGAGATCCCGAAGCGCCGGCTCACGGCGTTCACCGGCGTATCCGGCTCGGGCAAGAGCTCGCTGGTGTTCGGCACCATCGCGGCGGAGTCACAGCGGCTGATCAACGAGACCTACAGCGCGTTCGTTCAGGGCTTCATGCCGACCCTCGCCCGGCCCGACGTCGACCGACTCGAAGGGCTGACCACGGCCATCCTCGTCGACCAGGAGCGGATGGGCTCCAACCCCCGCTCGACGGTCGGCACCGCCACCGATGCGAACGCGATGCTGCGCATCCTCTTCAGCCGGTTGGGGACGCCGAACATCGGCTCACCGAACGCGTACTCGTTCAACGTCCCCACGGTGAAGGCCAGCGGTGCGATCACCGTCGAGCGCGGCGCGGGCAAGACGAAGACCGAGAGGGCGAGCTTCCACCGCCTGGGCGGTATGTGCCCGCGTTGCGAGGGCATGGGCGCGGTCACCGACTTCGATCTGACCGCGCTGTACGACGAGCGCTTGTCGCTCCGCGAGGGGGCGCTCACGATCCCCGGCTACAGCATGGACGGCTGGTACGGCCGCATCTTCAGCGGTAGCGGCTACTTCGACATGGACAAGCCGATCGCGAAGTACACCAAGAAGGAGCTTCGGGACCTGCTCTACCGCGAGCCGACCAAGATCAAGGTCGAGGGCATCAATCTGACCTACGAGGGCGTGATCCCCAAGATCCAGAAGTCGATGCTGTCGAAGGACGTCGACGCGCTCCAGCCACACATCCGCGCGTTCGTGGAGCGGGCCGTGACGTTCACGACCTGTCCCGAGTGCGACGGCACCCGGCTCAGCAAGGAGGCGTTGTCGTCGAAGATCGAGGGGAGGAACATCGCGGATGTCTGCTCGATGCAGATCAGCGACCTCGCCGATTGGGTCCGCGACATCGACGAGCCGTCGGTGGCCCCGCTGCTCGCCGGGTTGCAGCACCTCCTCGACTCGTTCGCAGAGATCGGGCTCGGGTACCTCTCGCTCGACCGACCGGCGGGCACGTTGTCCGGGGGAGAGGCGCAGCGCACCAAGATGATCCGCCACCTCGGGTCGTCGCTCACCGACGTCACCTACGTCTTCGACGAGCCCTCCATCGGTCTGCATCCGCATGACATCGAGCGGATGAACGACCTCCTTGTGCAACTGCGGGACAAGGGCAACACCGTGCTGGTGGTGGAGCACAAGCCCGAGATGATCGCGATCGCCGATCACGTCGTCGACCTCGGCCCGGGCGCGGGCACGGGCGGTGGGACCGTCTGCTTCGAGGGCACGGTGGAGGGGCTCCGGTCGAGTGACACCACGACGGGCCGACATCTCGACGACCGGGCGACCCTGAAGGAGTCGGTGCGTTCGTCGTCCGGCGCGCTGGAGGTCCGCGGCGCTTC
Organism: Microthrixaceae bacterium; assembly: GCA_035281005.1. Taxonomy (GTDB): domain Bacteria; phylum Actinomycetota; class Acidimicrobiia; order Acidimicrobiales; family Microtrichaceae; genus DATEEV01. The sequence goes on from DATEEV010000372.1 coordinate 1,602, forward strand.
GACGAACAACCTCCGAGACGTCGACGTCGACATTCCCCTCGGCGTGCTCTGCGTGCTCACCGGCGTCGCCGGCTCCGGCAAGAGCTCGCTGATCGATGGCTCGGTGTCCGGCCGGGACGGCGTGGTGGTGGTCGACCAGGGCGCGATCAGGGGCTCGCGACGGAGCAACCCGGCGACTTACACCGGCTTGCTCGATCCGATCCGCAAGGCGTTCGCGAAGGCGAACGGAGTGAAGCCGGCGCTGTTCAGCTCCAACTCCGAGGGTGCCTGCCCCGCGTGCAACGGCGCGGGTGTCATCTACACCGACCTCGGCGTCATGGCCACCGTCGAATCCACCTGCGAGGACTGTGGGGGGAAGCGGTTCCAGGCCGCGGTGTTGGAGTACACGCTGGGCGGTCGGAACATCGCCGAGGTGCTCGCGATGTCGGTGACGGAGGCGGAGGAGTTCTTCGGTGACGGCGAGGCCGCCACCCCCGCGGCCCACAAGGTCCTGGACCGACTGGCCGACGTCGGTCTCGGCTACCTCAGCCTCGGCCAGCCGCTCACCACGCTGTCAGGCGGCGAGCGGCAGCGGCTCAAGCTGGCCACACAGATGGCGGAGAAGGGTGAGGTCTACGTGCTCGACGAGCCGACCACCGGCCTGCACCTCGCGGACGTCGAACAACTGCTCGGGTTGCTCGACCGGCTCGTCGACTCCGGCAGGTCGGTCATCGTGATCGAACACCACCAAGCGGTCATGGCCCACGCCGACTGGCTCATCGACCTCGGCCCCGGTGCGGGCCACGACGGCGGCAGTGTCGTGTTCGAAGGCACACCCGCAGACCTCGTCGACGGCCGTTCGACCCTCACCGGCGAGCACCTCGCGGCCTACGTCACTGCTTGACAGAGCCCGTGCGGTTCTGGTCGAGAGGTCGCCCAGAATGGCGACCAAAGCCTCTAGAGGATTAACTGCATGGATGGGTCAAGCCACGATCGTCGAACGTGAGGACGGGCTCGTCACCGTCACGCTCAACCGCCCGAGCCGGAAGAACGCGATCAGCACCGCGATGTGGAACGAGCTGGACGCGATCGTGAGCGAGGTCGCGGTGACCCCGGGGGACCGCGCGCTGGTGTTGAAGGGTGCCGAGGGCAATTTCTCCGCGGGCGCCGACCTCTCCGGTGAGGAGTCCAACGGGCTCACCGGCCACGGCCCTCAACTCGTGCTCCACGAGATGCGGATCGTCGGCGGGATCGTCGGTCGGCTGAAGGCCCTGCCGGTTCCCACCATCGCCGCCGTGGACGGCGTCGCGGTCGGGGTCGCTCTGGGCATCGCGCTGGCCTGCGATCTCGTCATCGCCACCGACCGAGCGCGGTTCATGGAGGTCTTCGTCAAGCGTGGCCTCGCCCTCGACGGGGGCACGTCGTGGACGCTGCCTCGCCTCGTGGGCCCCCGCCGCGCGAAGCAGATGGCGTTCTTCGGTGAGACGGTCGATGCCGCGACCGCGCTGGAGTGGGGCCTGATCAACGAGGTCGTCGCGCCGGATGACCTCGACGCCACCGCGGCCGAGTGGGGTCACAAGCTCGCGACCGGGCCGACCACGGCGATCAGTCTCATGAAGGCGCTGATCGACGGGAGCGCGACCGCCACCTTCGAGGAGGCCGTCGAGGGAGAGGCCCGGGCCCAACACATCGTGTACACCACCAGCGACATGCAGGAAGGCATCCAGTCGTACCTGGAGCGACGAGAGCCGAAGTTCACCGGGCAGTGAGCGCCCAACCGGTCATCGACTCCGTCGAGGATCTCGGTTCGATGCGCGTCGGCGCACCTCGCCCTCGACGGGGAGGCGACGTTGGTCCGATCGCGCTTCGTCCAGGGTCCGAAGTGCATCCCGATTCGGCACCAATTGCGCTGACCGCGGGGCGACCAGCGCGAGCAGAGCGCGCGGACGCCGCAGGCTGGGTGTCGGCACATCTTCTCCGTCGACCCCGCGGCTCGCTGCAGGGAACCACGCCGGCGAGGGCCCTGGGGCGTACCCTCCCGCGGACGGAGGAGGCACTGGGATGAGCTACGTACCACCCGAGGAGCAACCGAGTGGCCGCCGGCTCGGCGCCGGAGCGATCGGCACGTTGGTCGGCGTCGGTGTGCTCGGCATCTTCATGATCCAGAACACCGAGGAGACCGAGCTGAAGTTCCTCTTCTGGACCTTCGAATGGCCGCTCTGGCTCGTGACCCTGGTCTCGGCACTGTTCGGCGCGCTCGTGTGGTTCGGCATCGGGGTCCTGCGCCGACGCGCCCGCCGCAAGGAGCGCCGCGACGACCGCCGGGACTGAGACGGGCGCGTAGTGCGAAGCGCTGTGCCGAAGCTGCGAGGTCGCCTTGGACACATCGTCTCCTCCGTCGTCAGAAGCGGTACCGGGTCTGGCTGAAGGGCTCGCCCTTCCCGAAGCCGAGCACTTTGTCCGGCGCGACCCGGAACACGTGCGCCGTCGCTGCTTCGCGATCCCGCGCGGGTGGCGAGGGCGAGGACTCCGGGTCGCGGAAGCCGCCGTCGGCGGCCTCGAAGGGCCAGTCGAGCTTGGTCCGCCACATCTCGGCCAGGCGTCGGAGCAGTGGCATGTCGGTCACTCGAACAGCTCGTCCCTCGACGACGACGTCGAGCCCGGAGCGGAACGCGTTGGTGCCGGTGGTGAGGATGCACTGCGGATTGGCGGCGAGGTTCCGGGCCTTCTGCTCGGACGGGCCGGTGCAGAAATGCAGAGCGTCGTCGAGCCACATCGCCGGGAGCGGCGTGACGTGCGGTCGACCGTCCCGGCGCACGGTGGACAGCCAGAAGATCTCGGCCGCCTCGATGACGCCGAGCACCTCCGACCATGAGCGGGCGGTTGCGCCTGCGCTGCTGAAGTCGCGGTGAAGCTCAGGGGTGGGGATGGTCATCGTCATACCCCTGATGACGTCTCGGGCGACCAGGAATCGTCGGTTGGTTGCCAGCGGTCACGCCGCGGCGCCGACGCGCCGGGGGGCCGCCACGAACGTGGCGACCCCCTGACCCCGCGGGTT
>DATEEV010000373.1:0-3928 GCA_035281005.1 Microthrixaceae bacterium
CGGTGGCGGACGCGACGCAGTGCCGGGTCGAGGTGGCGCCGATGAAGGAGGCCACGTCGCTCGGCGCGGCGTTCCTGGCCGGCCTCGAGCTCGGGATCTGGGCGGGATGGGACGACGTGGCGGCCACCTGGTCGCCGTCGAAGGTGATCGAGCCGAAGGCGACGGTCGATCGCGAGGCGTGGGCCCGGGCCATCGACCGCTCGGCCGGCTGGCACAGCGCCCTCTCCACCCTCGACTTCTAGCACCCTCGACTTCTCGCGCCCCCGACCTCGCCGCCACCCACTCCGAACTGGCAGTCGAACCGGGCGCGGCGTGGCCCGGAATGACTGCCAGAACGGCGTGGGGCGACGGTTCAGACGGCGCGGCCGGCCAGGTGGCCGTCGAAGATGGCCCGGTCGGCAAGCCGGGCCGCCACTGCGTCACCGACCAGGTGGGTCTCGATGCCGGCCTCGCGGAGCTCGTCGGCAAGCTCCGACCCGATGGCGACCTCGTGGCTGCGGATGACGACCGTGTCGACGTCGGTGCGAGTGTCGGGTTGGCGGGCGAGCGCGTCGACGACCATCACGCCGTCGGTGGAGCTGACGACGGGCACCAGTGTGAACGGCAGGAACTCGACGCCCCGACGACGGGCCCGGCCGAGCGCGACGGGCATCGTCTCGGGGTCGAGCAGCATCGGCGACGCCATCGGCATCGCGAGGGCCACGGTGTGGCCCTGCTCCGCGAGCAGCTCGGCCAGGGCGACGCCCTCGATGTGGCCGACGCTGTCGAGGATCACCACGTTCGGCCCGATCGGCCCCGGATCCTCACCGATCGCCCGTCGCAGCGCGGTCTCGTGATCGATGACCATCGGGTCGTCCGCCCCGATCACGTCGGGGTGCCACTTCGAGTGGGAGGACGCACATGCCGACGCGCCGGTGGCGACGATCACCGCGTCGGGCTGGAGCTCGCTGATGATGCCGAGGTCGGCTTCGACGCCGGTGCGCAGCTCGACGCCTCGGCGCTCGCACTCCCCGATCCGCCAGTCGGCGAGGTCGGACATCTCGGCGCGTCCGGGCAGCGACGCGGCCAGCGGGATCTTGCCGCCCAGCTGCTCGCCGCGCTCGAGCAGGGTCACCCGGTGACCTCGGGCAGCTGCGACCCATGCCGCCTCGAGCCCGGCCGGTCCACCACCGACGACCACCACCCGGCGCGGCGTCGCCGCAGCCTCGAGCTCGCCGAGCTCGTCCTCACGGCCGACCTCGGGATTCGTGACGCAGGTGACGGGCAGTCCTTCCACGAGGTTGCCGTAACAGCCCTGGTTGCAGCCGACGCACCGTCGGATCTCGTGGTCGCGTCCACTGCGGGCCTTCTGTGCCCATGCCGGATCGGCGATGAGGGCGCGCACGACGCACACCGCGTCGGCGGCGCCCTGTTCGAGGATGGCTTCGGCCTCGGACGGCTCGACGATGCGGTGAACGGCGAACACGGGTACGTCGGGGTTGGCCTTCACCACCGCGTCGCGGACGACCGCGGTCGCGTCGACGCCGAGCATCCGCTTCGCATACATCGGCCGAACCATGCCGATGCCCGACTGCCCGACCGACACGTTGAGGAAGTCGACCAGTCCGTCGGCCGCCCATCGCGCACCGATCTCGGCACAGTGCTCGGGCTTGAGCCCGGACCCGTCCCAGGTCTCCTCGTCGCCGACGAGGCGCATCCCCACCACGAACTCGGGGCCGACCTCGGCCCGCACCGCCTCGAGCACCCGGGTGCCGAACCGCATGCGGTTCTCGAGTGAGCCGCCGTAGTCGTCGGTCCGATGGTTGAGCAGCGGGGTGAGGAACTGATGGATGAGATAGCCGTGCGCAGCGTGGATCTCGACGCCGTCGAGCCCGGCCTGCTCGCAATGGCGGGCGGCGACAGCGAACGAGTCGACCAGCTCGTCGATCTCGTCGGACGTGACCGCTTTCGGCGGCTCCTGGTACTGGGCGATGGCCGAGGGGGCGAGGGCGGGTTGCTTGGACCATCCGCCCGGTACCACTCCGCCGTTGTGTGAGATCTGTACGAGTCCGAGCGAGCCGTGCTCGTGCACCGCTTCGGCGACGAGTGCGAGGCCGGGCACGCATGCCGGGTCCCACAGCGCCGCGTTGTGGGTCATCTGGTAGGCGGTCGAGGGATGCACCGCGGCCTGGCCGGCGATGATCGTGCCGACGCCACCCGCGGCACGCTCGGCGAGGTAGCGGGCGAGACGTCGCCCGTAGAAGCCGGGTTCGCCCACCACCGGCGAGGGGTCGACATAGCGGGTGAAATGCGCCCCGAACACGACTCGGTTCGGCGCCTCCCGCCGACCGAGCCGCATCGGCTCGAACAGTCGCGGACACGCGCTCGCCCCCTCGCTCACGAGGGCCGAGCGTACCGGCGGGCTCGTTCCACTCGGACCGCCTGGCCGAGGTCGGAGATCGAACCTTCCGTACACTGGAACCGCTGGTGAGTCGGTCGGGTGACCGCGGCCGGGGCGGATGCCGCAAGGTGGCCGCACCGGTCGAGGAAAGTCGGGGCTCCACAGGGCAGGGTGCTGACGAGAGTCAGGCGGGGGCGACCTCGCGGATCGGGCAACAGAGAGCAGACCGCCGATGGCCGGGCAACCGGCACAGGTAAGGGTGAAACGGTGCGGTAAGAGCGCACCAGCGATGTGGGCGACCACATCGGCTCGGCAACCCCCACCCGGAGCAAGGCCGAGACGTGGGACGGACGGCCCGTCCGTCGCCTCCGGGCGACACCCACAGGTGGGCCGCTCAGATGGATGGTCACCGAACCGGCTCCCGCGAGGGACCGGGGAACAGAACCCCGCTTACAGACCGACTCACCAGCATCCCAAGGGCGTCGGCTGTTGGCGTGGGTCGACGAGGTCGTCGAGCAACAGCGGGAGCTCGAGCAGCCTCGCGCCCGACGACGAACCCGCCGAAGTGATCGACCGGGTGTTCGTCCGCTCCGAGCCTGTCAGCGTCCGCGAGAGGGCGGAGTACCACCCGGTCTACGGGTGGCGCGGGTGGAGCCGGCCGTGACCGACGTCCGCGACTACGAGCCGCCTCCGGGTTGGCGCGTCGTTCACCGCGTGGAGGCATCCGGCCTGTTCGGCATCGACGCCGGGTCGGTCGTGATCGAACCGGACGTGACCGAGCCGTGCTCATTTCGCTGGAGCTTCGTCGACACCGTCTGAATCATCGCGCCGGTTTTTCCGTGGTCGAAGGCCAGGACCAAGCTCCCGCCGTGTGTGTGTACGGCTGGTGGCCGGGTGCGCGAGAACGAGCAGCGCGGACTCGTTGGACCGGTGGGGCGACGCGTCAGAACCAGTTGCCGATATCGGAGCCCTCGAGCGGGTTCCCGAAGATCGCGCCGAGGATCGCTGCGATAAGCCCAGCGAACCCCGCAACAGCGGCGTTGCCGAGCTGTGCCTGCACCGCCGGGTCGATCGTGACCTCGCCCGATGGCGAGGTCGTACATGCTCCCCCGAAAAGGAGACCGCCGACGACCGTCAATACCACCAAGTGCTTGCGCATCCCTACCCCCTTGTCGAACCCCGAGAGAATCAAGCTAGATCAGCCCAGAGTTCATTGCCCTACCAAGTAGCCCATCGCAAGGCCCCCGCAGTCGGCCGCACATCCATCTCCCCAGCCGTGTGTGTGGCTAGACGTGATCGAGACCGGTCTTTTTCGTGGACGAGGCCCGGGACCCTGGTCCCCAGCCCGTCTCTCTCCCCGATCGGGCCGGAGACGGAACGACCCGACCGGAGCGGCCTGGCAGGGAGCCGGCGCGGGCCGGGAGAGACCCGGCGTACGGAGTCCCTCCCGTCCCGGTCCGAGCCGTGTCGATGGTGGGTCTCACCGACGCGGCATGAACGAGCGCACCCCACGTCCGCCGCAGGGGACCCGTCGCTTCGGCCCGGTGC
>DATEEV010000374.1:0-3591 GCA_035281005.1 Microthrixaceae bacterium
CGCGTAGATCACGCAGTCCGGTTCCAATGCGAGGAGCTCGTCGACGTCGTCGGTCGCCGTCACCCCGATCGGGGATCCGTTGGCGAGCTCGCCGGCGTCGCGGCCGACCTTGTCCGCGGAGTGGACCCAGACTCCGACGAGCTCGAGGTCGGGGCGTTCGTTCACGGCGACGATCGACAGCGATCCGATCCCGCCGGTGGACCACACGACGACTCGCTTCGTGGCGGTGCGTTCAGCCATGACTTCTCCTTCTCGTTGAGCGCGCTCGCCAGATCACGCGCGGCTCGGTCGAATGGGCAGGTATCCCCACCCGCGCACGCTCGCGGTGTGCGCCATCTGCCCACGGTCGACGTCGACGTCCCACTCAGGCCAACGCCGAAGGATCTCCTCGAGCGCGACCCGGCCCTCCAGCCGTGCCAACGCGGCGCCGAGACAGAAGTGCAACCCGTAGCCGAACGACAGGTGGGGACCTTCGTCGCGGTGGAGGTCGAGCTGGGTCGGGTTGGTCCAGTGGCGCTCGTCGCGGTTGGCGGCACCGTTGAGGAGCAACATGATCGACCCCCCCGGAACGGTGGTGCCGTGCACCTCGACGTCGTGCTGCACCCACCGGGCCTGAGCCGGCGAGGGCGATTCGAGGCGAAGGATCTCCTCGATCGCGTTCGGGACCAGCGACGGGTCCTCGACGAGCAACCGCCGCTCGTCGGGATGCTGGGCGAGCAGCTGCATGGTGAAGCCGATCAGGCGCGTCGCGGTCTCGTTGCCGGCGCCCGCCACCATGCTGGCGTAGGTGACGACCTCGTCGCGGGTGAGCGGGCGACGTGAGCCGTCAGGTTCGTCGACCTCGGCGTTGAGGAGCTCGGTCATCAGGTCGTCGCCGGGGTTCTTGGATCGCCACTCGACGTAGTCAACCAGCACGGCCAGCACTGCGTCGAAGGAGGACTGGTCGAATTCGATCGGGGTCCCGTCGGTGGTGATCGCGTCGTCGGTCGCCTTGCGGTACTCGTCCTGGTCGGTCTCCGGGATGCCGAACAGGTACCCGATGGTGCGCAGGGGCAGCTCGACGCCGAAGTCGGCGATGATGTCGAACTCGTCGCGGCCGAGGAGGGCATCGAGCGCCTTGACGGCGTAGCCGCGCACCAAGGGCTCGAGGTCCAGCATCCGCCGCGGCGTGAACACCCGGGACATGACCGCTCGGTGGGCGTCGTGGATCGGGGGGTCCTCGAAGAGGATGATGCCCGGTGGGATCTCGACTCCCGCCTTGACGATCTCGAGCACCGTCCCCCGCCCGGATCGGTAGGTCTCCCAGTCGACCAGCGCCGGCCGCACGTCGTCCCAGCGGGACAATGCCCAGAACCCGTGCTCCTCGTTCCAGTAGAGGGGGGCCTCGTCCCTGAGGCGACTCCACGTCGGATACGGATCGTCATCGATGTCGACGTCGTAGGGGTCGTATCGAACTGCAGAGTGGGAGATCACGTCAGTAGCCGCCGTGCAGTGGTTGGTTCTCGACCCCCGGGAACAACTGCTCGGTCGGACCGGCTGTCACCTTGCCCATCAGCTTCGTGGCGAGATGCGGCGCGAAGACCGCCAGGTAGAGCACGTGTCCGACGACCACGACCGCGACGACTGACAGCACCGACGACCACAGTCGACTCGAAGTCCTCGAGTCGGCCCACACCTCGATGAGGTTGCGCCCCTCGGAATCGGTCCGGCCGAGCAGGTAGGCGAAGACCATCATCTGCAGGGCCATCGCGATCGCGTCGTAGATGGGGTACTGGTGCTTCGTGCCCTCGAAGATCGCCAGACCCGGGATCACGCGGCCGTAGTAGAAGACACCGAGCTGCGCGCCGAGCATGGCGTTGAACAGGAACGCCCACAGAAAGCCCACGCCGAACCCGACCGTCAACAACGCGATCGGCCGCCGCCAGCCGAACCTCACACTCGCTCGATTGCCGAGCGCCGCGCCGACCAACGCCGGCAGCACGAAGTAGGGGATGTAGCCGATCGGCACCGACGACGGCAGCCCTCCACCCCAGGTCATGTTGACCGGCCACCACGAGGGCATCCGAGGGATCGCCGAGGGGAACTGCGCGTACATCGCCCAGTCGTAGGGCGATTCGATCCACGAGATCGCGGCGGCAGAGATGGACACGAGGAGGAGCGGATGCAGGCGCTGGCGACGCACGCTCAGGTACACGCCGGCGACGAGGAAGGCGATCCCGCCGACGTATGCGAACGCGAGGGACGCGGTGAGGAGCGGGGTCAGGTCGGTGTCCATGGAGGATGGGCTCACCGGTCACCTCTGCTCTCGAGGCGGTCGCGGCTGTCGAAGCCGTCGGGTGGACGACGCGCTTCGGGGTCGAAGTGGAGCACCAGCCCGAAGATCACGATGATCAGTCCGAGCAGTGTTCCGAGCATGATGACCTGGCCCATCGCGCATCCCCTCTCAGCCGTGGCAGATCAGCACGGCTCGGGGGCGCCGAAGGGTGAACCACACACGGTCTCGTCCCAGTCGATGGACGATGCCTCGACGAAGTTCCCCTCGCCTCCGACCGGGCTCTCCGCTTCCGGATCCCATCGGAACACGCCCCAGCGGTTGATGCCCGCCCGCTGGAAGGCCCCCGGATGGTTCAGGTCGGGCGTCCAGTTCTCGCCGCCGAACATGTCCAGCATCGGGACGTCCTTCGCTTGCTGGAGCATGGCCGTCATGCCATCCCGCGTGAACTCCGTCATGCCTGCATCACGGATCATGCGAAGGAGCGCGTACAACCCGATCCACGAGCGCATCGACGTGACCTTCACCTCCTCCGGCTGGAGCGCGTCGTCGCCCGACGCGGCCAGGTCCGCACGCAGTGCCTCGTAGACCGGGAGGTCGTAGGTCGCCGGGGGGAACGAGGAGAGGAAGACCATCTGCTCTGCGAAGTCGTCGAGGTCGGCGATCGCGGCGTACGGGAACGTGCCGAGCGTGGCCGACACCGACAGCGACGAGCCGAGCTGCGTGGCGGCGTCGACGATCTGGATCGCCTCCTGTTCGCCGACGGCGAGCATGATGCCCTCGGCCCCTGCCTCGTCCGCCTTCAGGATGAACTGCGAGAAGTCGGTCGTTCCCGACGGGACCGGCGCGTCCATCGGGAATGTGGCGCCGTCGTCCTCGTAGAGGCTTTCGAGGATCCCCTTCAACGCCGAGGCCTGTGCCAGGTCGGCACGAATCACGCCAATCTCGGTGATGTCCTCCTCGATGAGCGCTTTGGGCATCAGCAAGGTGCTGCCCGTGCTCGAGGCGTCCAGCGCGAACGCGTTGGCCGCGGACCAGTCGCTGGGCGACACGTTCGTCGCGACGCGCGGGATGCCTGCCTCGGTCAGTGCCGCCGCCACCTCCGCGTTGCCTGCCGTGGTGGTGTCGTTGATCGTCGCGACGATGCCTGCCCCGTCGAGCTCGCGGACGCACGCAACCGACTGGTCGACATTGGCGCCGTCATCACAGGTGTGGACCTCGATGCACGAGCCGTTCGCACCCCCGCGCTCGTTGAACGCGGTCGCAGCGGCCTCGAGCGCGATCGCCAGGTCGCCCAATGAGATGACCGGTGACTCGAA
>DATEEV010000375.1:0-3842 GCA_035281005.1 Microthrixaceae bacterium
ACGTCATCCTCACTGCGACGCGCGCCGAGCGCGAGTGGGTCGTCAAGGCTGATCCCGTCGCCGTTCGTCGAGTGTTCACGCTGCGCCAGTTCGCGCGGCTGTGCGCGGCCGAGAGCGCGGCGAGGGACCAGGCGCGACGGGAGCTCGACCTGGCGGGGCTGGCAGCGGCGGGACGCGCCCGGGTCCAGCCGGTCGGCGAGGCCGACGACGGCATCGCCGACCCGATCGGCAAGCGGATCGACGCCTTCCGGGAATGCGCTGGTCAGACGTCGTCGTGCATCGATGACGTGCTCAACGCCGTCCTTGAGGCGTCCGCCTCACCGGCTCGGCCGGAGTCTGGAGCTCCGTTCGCCGTGCGGTCCCCCGAGGCGTGAGACCACGGGCCACCTCCTCGACGAACGGCGACGGGCCTGTCGGCTCCGCGACGGGCGCTTCGTTCACCGACTCGACGTGCCGGGTGCCGTAGGTTCCGTAGTGGAACGAGCTCCGTCCCGATGGCACCATCGTCAGCACCGAACCGAGGACTCGGGCGTTGACCGCCTGGAGGGCCTGGAGCGAGGTCTCGATCTGCTGGCGGGTGGTCTTTCCCCACCGGGCGATCAGGAGCACGCCATCGGCCTGGGTCGCCGCCACCGCGGCATCGGTGACGGGCAGCAGCGGCGGGGTGTCGAGGACGATGAGGTCGAACTGCTCGCGGAGCTCGGCCATCAGCCGACCCATGTTGTCGCTGCCCAGCAGCTCGGACGGGTTCGGGGGAAGGTGGCCGCTCGGCAGGACCTCGAGTCCGTTGTCGCCCCACGGCTGGAGGACGTCCTCGGCGCGCACGTGGCCGACGAGGACGTCGGTGAGCCCGACGGCGCGTTCCACCCCGAGGTAGTCGGCCAACTTGGGCTGGCGGAGGTCGGCCTCGATGAGCAGCACGCGTCGATCGGCGGCGGACATCGTCAACGCCAGGTTGGCGGAGGTGACCGATTTGCCCTCGCCCGCGACCGACGACGTCACCACCAACGTGCGCACCGGGGACTCGGCGTCGATGAATCGCAGGTTGGTCCGAAGCTGTCGGAAGGACTCGGCTCGCACCGATTGACTCGCGGCCGCGGTGACGAGGGGCGCGTCGCGGGTCGTGCGGTCCATCGCGATCCGGCCGAGCACGGGGCCGACGCCGAGCTCCTCGAGCTCCTGGTCCGATCGCACGGCGTTGTCGCGGAGCTCCAGCAGCAGGGCCAGCACGAGGCCGAGGGCGAGGCCGATCGCGGTGTTCAGGCCGACGGTGAAGGTGGGCTGGGTGGGCACCTGCTTGACGGTCGGACCAGAGACGAGCTCGAGGCTCACCGCTGTGCTCGTCGTTCCTTCGTTCTCGACCTGGTCGACGACCTTGGGGAACTCCGTCGCGATCGCGGTCGCGACCGCCTCGGCCTCCTCCTCCGAGGTGGAGGTGGCCGTGGCGGTCAGGAGCACGGTGTTGATGTCCCCGCTCGCGTCGATCATCGCGATGATCTTCCCCGGCGTGCTGTCGAGGCCGGACTTCTCCAGCACCATGTTGGCGAGGCGCTCGGTCGAGAGCAGGCCCACGTAGGAATTGACGCGACGTTGGGCGAACTGATCACCCTGGGCGACCGCGGACAGATTCGCCGCATCTCCCGTCGTCGTGACGAAGAACGTGACCGACGCCCGATAGAGCGGCACCTCGCGCGACACCGAGAACGCGCCGTACGCCGCGCCGAGCAGCCCGGGGATGAGGATCACCCACCAGAACTTCCGGATGGCTTGGAGGCAACGGCGAAGGTCCATCGATCAGGCGGCGATCCGACTGTTGGACGAGGCGCCGGCTCTCACAGAACTCATCGGCCGTCGCCGAATCGCAGCGGGAGGCAGGAGGGACGTCGGGTTCACCTGGAGATCACTGTAGCCAGGGGACGGCTCGACCCGACCGGCATGGGGCTTTTGATCAGCGGGCGAGCTCCCGGGCGCGGGAGAACGCCGCAGCATGGGCCGCTCCGATCGCCGGCCAGTCCCGAACGCTCAGGTCGGGCCTGGACGCCGCGCGTCGAGTGCGGATCGACGTCAGGGCAGCGCGGACGTCGTCGGCGCGGAGCGGCGCGTCGAAGAGCCGGACCCAGTCCCCACCGACCTCCTCGGCCAGTGACACTGCCATCGGCTGGCGCGGGGTGAGCACCGGTCGGTCGAGCGACAGGGCGAGCAGCGTCGAGCCGGAGTTCGTGACCGACGTGAACGGGAGGACCACGAGCTCACTGCGGTGGATCTGCTCCGCGAGCTCGCCGTCGGACAGGTGGCGGTCGACGATCCGGATCCGAGGGTCGCTCGCGGCGGCGGCCGTGAGCCGGCGTCGGAGGGAGTCGTCGGACACCTCGCCGGCGACGTGGAGGCTCAGAGCCGGGTCATCCAGGTCCTCGAACGCGTCCAGGAGCTGCTCGACACCCTTGTACGGGCGGACCTTGCCGAAGTGCAGGAGACGCCCGGGCTCGGCCGGGTGGAGCGGCACGTCCTCGAACCATGGTCGGTAGTGACCATGAGGGATGACCACCTCGGGAGCGTGACGCACCGGGCCGACGGCATCGGACATGACGATCCAGAGCGTGGTCCAGCGGTCGCAGAGGGCCAGCAGCCAGCGCTGGAGGGCGTTGGGGCGTTCATGGGGCTCCTCGTTGTGCAGGGTCCGCACCAGGGCGCGGCGACTGAGGCGCAGGCGGATGAGCAGGAGGCCGAAGAGCATTCCTCGCACGACCGAGCGCAGCGGGCTGGTCCCGCGGACGAGGACCTCGGGCCAGTGCACGTGGAACACGTCGTAGTCGCCGCGGAGCGCCCCGGCCCACGAGAAGTAGAGGACCTCGGTCGAATCCGGATCGGCTCCACCCGGCAACGAGTCGACCAGGAGCCTGAGGTAGGGGTTCGTCCGGGGGTGGGGGGGCCCGAACGACTCCATGACGCGCAACGCGTGTCGGGCGGGTTCAACAGGAACTGGCATGGTCGGCCTTCGATCAGGAACAAGGTCAATGTATTGGTGCGCATCGCGTCGTCTCGCCTGACCGGGGAGAGATTGCCCATGTGGGTTCGCCGGGAGTGGCCCCAGGATGGTGGGTGTGCGGTGGGCGCCTCGGCGGTGCCACCCTGGAGCGTCGCGACCGCTCCGACCCCCCGAGGAGATGGTGTGTCCCCTGCGATGACGTCGAGCCTGCCTGCCCCGACGCGCGGGGACGAAGGGTCGCGCGCACGAGGGATCGACGCACCGCTGATCGTGGCGCTGGTCGGCAGCGCCCTGGCGGCGATCGTGACGCTCGTCGCGACCGCGAAGGGCCCCGGGCTCAACGCCGACTCGGTCAATTACTTCTCCGCCGGCCTGAACCTGTCGAACGGCAACGGGCTCCGGACCTTCAACGGGACCGCCCTGACGATGTTCCCACCGGGAGTGTCGGCCCTCGTCGCCGGCGGGGACCGCCTCGGCCTGAGTCCCGACTCGACCCTCCGAATCGTCAACGCCGTGTCGTTCGCGGTCTCGGTCTGGTTCGGTTACGTGCTGTTGCGTCGCCACCTCCGACGGCCGTCGCTGGTCATGGCCGCGACGGCGTTCGTCGCGCTGAACGTCACGCTTCTGGCCCGGGCCGAGATGGCGCTGTCCGAATGCGCGTTCATCCCGGTGAGCCTCGGCTTCATCCTCCTCGTCGAGCGAGCGGCCCTCCCCGACGACGCCGGTTCGCGTCGGGTCCTGTGGGGGTCGATCCTGGGCGCGGCGATGGCGGTGTGGGCCGGGTTCGCATTGCGCTACGCCGCGATCGCGATGATCCCTGCAGGCGGGCTCGCGCTGCTGGTGCCGTTCCGGCGGA
>DATEEV010000376.1:0-5128 GCA_035281005.1 Microthrixaceae bacterium
GCAGGGAGCGTCAGCGACCGAGCCTGAACGGAGGAAGCCTCGACCATGAGGGTCAGGTCAGGTCGAACCGGTCGAGGTTCATGACCTTGTCCCATGCAGCGACGAAGTCACGCACGAACCGAGCGTCGGCGTCGTCGGACCCGTAGATCTCCGCAAGGGCTCGCAGCTCGGAGTTCGAGCCGAACACGAGGTCGACGGCCGTCGCGGTCCACTTCACCTCGCCCGTGCCGCGATCTCGACCTTCGTACTCGTTCTCCGCGGAAGACGTGGTCCACTCCCTGCCCATGTCGAGCAGGTTCACGAAGAAGTCGTTGGTCAGGACCCCTGGCCGGTCGGTGAACGCTCCCGCCTTCGAGCCACCGGCGTTGGCTCCGAGCGCCCGCATGCCGCCGACGAGGACCGTCATCTCCGACGGTGTCAGCGTCAACAGGTTGGCCCGGTCCAACAGCAGGGTCTCCGGCGTGAGCTTCTCGCCCGTCTGCAGGTAGTTGCGGAAGCCGTCCGCGCTGGGTTCGAGCACGGCGAAGGAGTCGACGTCGGTCTGCTCCTGGGAGGCGTCGGTGCGGCCCGGTGCGAACGGGACCGTGACGTCGTGGCCCGCGTCCTTCGCAGCCTTCTCCACCGCGGCGCATCCGCCGAGCACGATCAGGTCGGCGAGCGAGACCTTGGCTCCGCTCGACGATCCGTTGAAGTCCTGCTGCACCTTCTCGAGTGCCTGGAGCGCCTTCGCGAGCTCGGTCGGCTCGTTGACGTCCCAGTCCTTCTGCGGAGCGAGCCGGATCCGCGCGCCGTTCGCCCCGCCGCGCATGTCGGTGCCGCGGAAGCTCGCCGCCGATGCCCACGCGGTCGAGACCAGCCGGGAGACCGACAGCCCCGATCCGAGGACCTTCTCCTTCAAGGTCGCGATCTCGGACTCGCCGATCAGGGCACCCTCGACCGGTGGGACCGGGTCCTGCCACAGCTGCGGCTCGGGGACCCACGGACCGAGGTAGCGCGTGACCGGGCCCATGTCGCGGTGGAGGAGCTTGTACCAGGCCCGGGCGAACGCGTCGGCGAGCTGGTCGGGGTTCTCGTGGAAGCGGCGCGCGATCGGCTCGTAGATCGGATCGAACTTCAGCGCGAGGTCGGTGGTGAGCATGATCGGCGCGTGCCGCTTTGCCGGGTCGTGCGCGTCGGGCACGGTGTTCTGGGCCTCGGGGTTCGTCGGCGTCCACTGCTGCGCGCCGGCGGGGCTCGTCGTCAGCTCGTAGTCGTAGTTGAAGAGGTTGTCGAGGTATCCGTTGTCCCACTTGGTCGGCTCGTTGGTCCACGCGCCCTCGAGGCCGCTGGTGATCGTGTCGACGCCCTTGCCGGTGCCGGAGCTGTTCAGCCAGCCGATGCCCTGAGCGTGGACGGGGCAGCCCTCCGGCTCGGGCCCCACGAAGTCGGGATCGACCGCGCCGTGACACTTGCCGAAGGTGTGGCCTCCGATGATGAGGGCGGCGGTCTCCTCGTCGTCCATGGCCATCCGGCCGAAGGTCTCGCGGATGTCGCGGGCCGACGCCATCGGATCCGGGTTGCCGTTCGGGCCTTCGGGGTTCACGTAGATCAGGCCCATCTGCACGGCGCCGAGTGGGTTGGCGAGTTCGCGATCGCCGCTGTAGCGCCCGTCGCCGAGCCACTCGTCCTCGGGACCCCAGATGACTTCTTCGGGCTCCCAGACGTCGGGCCGCCCGAAGCCGAAGCCGAACGTCGTGAATCCCATCGACTCGAGCGCGGCGTTGCCGGCGAAGACGAGGAGGTCCGCCCACGAGATCTTCTGGCCGTACTTCTTCTTGACCGGCCACAACAGACGGCGCGCCTTGTCGAGGTTCGCGTTGTCGGGCCAACTGTTGAGCGGCGCGAATCGCTGCATGCCCTCGCCGCCGCCACCACGCCCGTCGTGGATCCGATAGGTACCCGCCGCGTGCCACGTCAGGCGGATGAACAGCGGGCCGTAGTGGCCGTAGTCCGCCGGCCACCAGTCCTGCGAATCCTTCATCACGTCGAATACGTCTCGCTTCAAGGCCTCGACGTCGAGGTTGGCGAACTCCGACGCATACGCGAAGTCGTCGCCCATGGGCCCGACCCGGGGCGTGTGCTGCCGCAGCACCGACAGGTCCAGCTGGTCCGGCCACCAGTCCCTGTTCGAATGTGGCCGACTCGGCTTGGGAGTCGGTGAGTCGATGGCCGGGTTCTCGCTCTCGCTGCCAACGTCTGACACGTGTCCTGCTCCTCTTCCTCGGCTACTGGGTTGTCGTCGACTCGTGATGTGCGGGCGCGCAGAAGATGAACCCCCGTCCACCTCGAGATCGCACCGATGTCGGGCCCATACGGCCTCCCCGATGTCGAGCACTCTGACGAGCGCACCGCTCTCACGGGTGTTTCCTTGGACGCGATCGACTCTAGCCCTCATGATTCGAGGATGGTCCTGGGAGTTGTGAGCGCATGACGGAGCTCTCGGAGTTCGCCGAGCTGGTGTCGCTGGATCACGGCCTCTGTGTGATCAGCTCCTTGCGTGGCGACGGCTCGGTCCAGTCGACCGTGGTCAACGCCGGAGTGGTGCGCCACCCGCTGACCGGCGCGCAGGTCGTGGGGTTCGTCACCGCGGGAGACGCTCGCAAGCTCGCGTACCTCCGAGCCGACGGGCGCGCCACGATCGTCGCCAGGGTGGGCTGGCGATGGGCGACCGTCGAGGGGAACGCGGAGATCATCGGTCCCGACGACCCACACCCCGCCGTCGACGACGAGGCCCTGCGGCGGTTGCGGCAGGAGATCTTCCGGGCTGCCGGTGGCACCCACGACGACTGGGACACCTTCGACCGAGTGATGACCAAAGAGCGACGAGCGGCCGTGCTGATCGTGCCGGGCCGTACCTACTCGAATCCGACCTCGTGAAACACCGCCTGCAGATGCGTCAGTCGTCGAATCGCCAGCGGGTCGGTGTGGTGGTCTCGCCGTCGGTCGGAAAGCCGAACGCGGTGATCGGGGTGATCTCGAACACCGCGTACGGCGGACCGCCCGAGGTCGGCGCGCCGAACTCGGCGTCGAGCTGATCGCCGGCAACGCTGGTCGACCACCCGTAGACCCGCTCGAACGCGCTCGACGCGCGTATGAGCTCGTCGCGATCCTCGAGTCGGCGGGCGTGGGACTCGATCACCAGATGGAGGTCGCCGGCATCCTTGGTCAATACGCAGCGGTTCTCAGCGGCGAGGTTCCGGCTCTTCCGGGCGGAGTCCTTGGACACGACGTAGAGCACCGGGTCGGCCCACGCCGCGAGGATCGGCATGACGTGCGGCGAACCGTCGGGACGAACGGTGGCCAACCAGAACCACCCACCCTGCGAGAACCGAGCTGTGGCCTCGGACCAGGGCAGCGGTTGGTTGTTCCCGGCGTCTGTGGTGGCCTCGGTGCCCTTGCCCGCTCGTGACATCGCCTCGGTGACCGGATCGCTGACGGTCACGCGGGCTGGAAGATCTCGACGAAGTTGCCGGACGGGTCGATGGCGAGGATCTGTGAGCCCCCCGGCCCTGTCACCACGTCGTTCCGGAACTCGACACCAGCGGCGCGGAGTGATTCGACGTCGCGCTCCAGATCGTCGGTGATGAGGTGGATCCGGTTCCAACCGCCGGGACCGGGGCGCTCGCCGTCGGCCATCGGTCGTCCCGCAGAGCTCCGGGGCCCGCTGAGCAGGAGGCGCAGGTTCCCGCGAGTGACGTCGGCGAACGCCGGGAGCGTCGCGGTGCGCACGGTGAACCCGAGATGGGTCGTGTAGAAGTCGATCGCGGCCTCGACATCGTCGACGAGGTAGCGGACGTTGACTGTGGTGTCCTCCGACATGTTCTGGCCTCCATTGTCAGTCGACGGACGGACCCAGCCCGCGGGCTGCGGGACCGCGTCAGAAGTCCGTTCGGTAGAGCTCGTCGAAGTCGCGGTACTGCGGTTCGCCCTCGATCACCTCGCGCATCCGTTTCACCCAGTCGAGGGTCTCGGGACGGTTGTTGTTGCGGGCGGCTTCGTCCGCCGCTGACACGTCGGGGTCGACGACGCCGAAGTCGGCGATGATCACGTACTGGCCGTGGTGCTCGCGGTCGGCCAGTAGGCGAGTCCCCATGTATCCCATGATGTCGCCCGTCGCCTGATTGAGGTCCCACTGGGCGAGCAGTTCGACGATCCGGGTCGGGTCCTCGCATCGCACGGTGATCATCTGGCTGAAATTGCGATTCACGTCGTTCCTTCCTGGCGCTGCGCGGCGAACTGTCGCTGGAGCTCCGACATGCCGTTCAGGTCGAAGACGCCGGCTGATCCGCCCTCGATCGCGGCGTTGGACTTCGGTGGGATGCCGAGCATCTCGCGGAGGTCCTCGACCGGGCGCTCCGCGAACCGGTGGTAGTCGACCTCGAAGAGGTCCTTGTCGAAGTGGTTGCACACCACCTTGCCCCGCCGGATCGCGTCAGCAACCCGTTGGTTCATGCCGGGTGCCCGGACGTGACCGCCGCGCACGTCGCGGTCGAAGAACCCGGCACTCGGGATGTAACCCGTCTCGAACAACCCGACCAGCGTCGCCAGCCACGCGAAGCCCTTCGGATCGGGGTCAGCGCGACCGATGAACCCGAACACCTCGAGCTCCCCGTAGAGGTTGGTGCCGTAGTCGGCGATCACGTGCACGAAGTCGTGCTGTGCGAGGTACACCGGCGCACCGCCCGGCGTTCCTGGCAGAGCGAAGCCGCGGCTGTCGTACATCTCCCGCACACTTCGTCCGAGCGTTCCGGCGGGGAGATCGGCGAACGCGGTCCACCGCGCCGCGAGCTCGGGGTCGATCTGTGCCGGCTCGAAGGGCGTAGCCGGAGTCCTGGGGCTCCGCCCGGACGGCTCCTGAGGGTCGGCCCCCTGAACATGGTCGACGAAGCCGTTCCGCTGGAGATCCATCCACGCCAGCCCGTAGGCGCCCTGCGCGTAGCGGCGCGCCACGCGGACGAAGCGGTCCGTGACTCCGAGCGCCTGGGCGTAGGTCGCGACGCGATGGGCGACGACGACCGGGATCGGTCGGAGGACGAGCTCACCCAGCACCATGTGATGCACGATCCGATGGCGGTATGCGAGATCGCGG
>DATEEV010000377.1:0-8996 GCA_035281005.1 Microthrixaceae bacterium
TGACGATCGCGCTGATGAGCCCCTGCTGGAGCAGCTGCGACAGCGACTCGACGTCGGTGGTCATCCGGGTCATGATCCGGCCGCCCATCTCGCGGTCGTAGTAGTCGAGGCCCAGGCGTTGCAGATGGCTGAAGATCCGGATGCGCAACGCGAACAACATCCGTTCCGATGTCCGGCCGGTGACGAGCGTGTACAGCGAGGTCAGCAGCCAGTCACCGAACGCCGCGAGGAGGAAGAGGCCGCTCGCGACCCAGAGGGCCTGCAGGTCGGACTTCGCGACGCCGTTGTCGATGCCGCTTCGAACGAGGAACGGACCGAGCAGGGTGACGATCGTGTCGGCCACCACCAGTGCGAGCCCGAGTCCGAGCGCCCACCGGTAGGGGCGGGCGAAGCGGCGGAGGCGGAAGGATCCCGGTGGGGCCGTCTCCTCGGCGGCCACGTCCACCCGCACCTCGGCGTCGGCGGGGGGCAACCTCGCGAGCGCGGCCAGCAGCTCGGGTGTCGCCGCGAGGGCGGCGCCGAGCCCACCACCCGCACCCGGTGCGATCCGCGGGGGTGCGGTCGTGTTGATCGACGCCTTTGCGCCGGTCTCGCTGATCGCATCGTCGGGCCACAGCCGGGCGGGATCCGAAACGCTCCCGGTCCCGGCGACGGGTGCTGGATCGTCGAGGTCGTTGTCGGGCCCCGCCAGCAATTGGCGGTAGAGCTGCGAGCGAGCGACGAGGTCGTCGTGGGATCCCTGGTCGATGACTCTCCCGTCGTCGACGAGCACGATTCGCCCGGCGAGCCGCAGCGTCGAACGACGGTGAGCGACCAGCAGCGTCGTTCGTCCCGCCATGACCTTGCGGAGCGTCGCGTGGATCTCCTGCTCGGTCGTGGCGTCGATCGACGAGGTCGCGTCGTCGAGGATGAGGATGTGGGGATCGGTGATGAGGGCGCGGGCCAGGGCGATGCGCTGGCGCTGGCCACCGGAGAGCGTCAGGCCCCGCTCTCCGATGATGGTGTCGTAGCCGTCGGGTAGGGCGTTGATGAACCCGTCGCTCTCAGCCATGCGGGCCGCGGCGCGCACTTCGGCATCGGTCGCGTCGGGTCGCCCGTACGCGATGTTGGCCCGCACGGTGTCGGAGAACAGGAAGGGCTCCTCGAACACCACGCCGACCTGGCCGCGCAGCGAGTCGAACGTGACGTCACGCACGTCGGCACCGTCGATCGTGATCGTGCCTCGCGTGACGTCGTAGAACCGGGGAACGAGCAGGGCGAGCGTCGACTTGCCGGAGCCGCTGCTCCCGACGAGGGCGACCGTCTCACCGGCGGCGACGTGGAGGGTGAACCCGTCGAGGATCGGGTCGCTCCGGGTGTACGAGAACGCGACGTCGGCGAAGTCCAGCTCGCCGGCGATCGGCGGCAGGGATGTGGCCGACGGACTCTCCGCGACGAGGGGGTTCGAGTCGAGGACGTCGAGCAGACGCTCCGCGCCCGCTCGGGCCTGCTGACTGAAGGCGACGACCGTGGCGAGCATTCGAACCGGCGCGACGAGTTGCACGAGGTAGGCCGAGAACGCGAGGAGTGTGCCGAGGCTGATCCGTCCCTCGATCGCGAGCCAGCCGCCCAAGGCCAGCACCGCGACCTGCGCGAGCACCGGGATCACCGCGAGCGCGGGGGTGTAGCGGGCCTGGAGACCGATGAGACGGACGCGGGACCGATACAGGTCGGCTCCGGTCGCGGCCAGCCGCGCTCGCTCGTTGTCCTCCTGGCCGAAGCCCTTCACGACCCGCACGCCGGAGACCGCTTCGTCGACGACGCCGGCCACCTCCGCAGCCCGCTGCTGGGCGTCCCAGGAGGCGGGGAAGACGCTTCGGCGCAGACGGAGCGCGACCGTAGCGAGGCACGGCACGGCGACCAGCGCGACGAGGGTCAGCGGCGGGGACAGCCACAGCATGACGGCGAGCGACACGGCGAGGAGCACGATGTTGCCCAGCACGATCGGCAGGAGGGACAACAGGGTCTGGATCAACCCGACGTCGCTCGAGGCCCGCGAGACCAGCTGCCCGGTGTGGAGCGCGTCGTGGCTGGCGAAGTCGAGCCGCTGAAGCCGCTCGTACACGGCATTGCGGAGGTCGAACTGCACGTCGAGGCTGACCCGCCCACCGAAGAAGCGCCGGATGAACGCCGCGACGAACCCGAACACGCCGACGAGCACGAGCAGGACGATCCACGGCGCGAGCGGGCGTTCCTGCGTGGTGATGACGTCGTCGATGACCACCTTGGAGATCACCGGCGCGAGCGCGCTGACCGCCTGGCCCACGACGGCCATGCCGAAGGCCAGCGTCACATCGCGACGGTGGGCGAGCAGGAACGGCGAAAGGCGACGTACCCAGCCACCGGCGTCGGGCGGCAGCGGCGAAGGCGTGCGTCGGCGAGTGGGTGATCGCCTCAGCGCTCCTCCCGACGCAACTTGCCCATCGGGTTCCTCCTCCCCGGCGGTGTGACCCGCGTTGACATTACCGAGGCGCAGCCCGTCGCGGCTCAGGCGGACGACCGGTCCAAGGTCAGCTCGACGGCGTCCCAGCGCTCGCCGAGAAGGGTGCGCTCCACGTGCTGGCCCGTTCGCACGAAGCCCAGGCGCTCATAGACCCGGAGCGCGTCGCGGTTCTGGGCGAAGACGCGCAGGCCGATCGTCGTCATCCCGAGCCGCACGGCCTCGTCGACGAGTGTGAGGATGAGCGCCGTCCCGACACCGCGACCACGCTGCGCGGGTGCGACGACGAGGCGTGACAGATCGGCGCGCCGGAGCTCGGCGTCGAGGTTGGTCAGTTCGCCGTACGAGAACAGTGCAGTCGTGCTCGAGGACACGAGCGCGTAGCACCAATGGTCCGCGGCCGGATCCGACGAGGAGCGGACGTGTGCCTCGAAGCGAGCACGGTCGAGCGGCACCCCGAACCGGGTGCCGGCCCAGGTCGCCACCTCCTCGTCGGTCTCGAACCAGCCGAGCACCTCGGCCACGACCCCGACGTCGGCGGACACCACCGAGAAGCCGGCGGGCAGGTTCGCGGGCGGTTCGGTCGGCACGCTCAGGATCGTCTCACGGATCGACTGACCCTCCTTTTGGGTTTGGGGGCGGCAGCGGAACGGGTAGGGCCGAGTGACGACGCACACCCGGGTGCGAGTCGGGAGGAGCACGACATGTCCAAGACCAAGCGCCTCGTACTTGCTGGACTCTTCATTGGGTTGCCGCTGGCGACCACCGCATGTCGGATCGACGTCGGAAACGGATGCACCGCGCTGATCTTCGAGCCTGGCGTCCAGTTCGGCGTCGTCTGCAACCCGTTGTAGATCCGAACGGCGATCCCCATCCCGCACATTGGGCGGGAACGAGGACGACCCCGCCAGATGGCGGGGTCGTCGTCGCGTGATGGACAGTTGACCGAAGTTCGGGCACTGCGCTCCCGGGGGAAGAAATCGGATCGGGGGTAGTTGCGGGGCCACAACTGCTGGCGTAACAACTATTTGCCGATCATCAGCATCTTGCTCAGCACGTACCGACCCCCCATCAGGCGTCACAGCGCCATCGAGTACAAGTCCCACCCGGCGTTGGTATCGCCCGGGAGCATCTCGTCCTGGGTCACGAAGAACAGCCGCGACCCGTCCGGCGACAGGTCCGCCTCCAACATGGTTGGCGAGTCGCCCTCGCGGGTCCCGACGTCGGTGCCGTCGGGCAGTTGGCTCACCCTCCGCACCGTGTTCGCCGATCGATCGAACAGGACCAGCTCCTCGTAACCGTCGCCGTCGCCAGGAATCACCGAGTTCGCGAATGGCCCCTCGTCGGTGACGTAGACCAGCATCTTGCTCATGTCCGGGGTGACCGAGACCACCCCACCCGCCGGTGTGCCGTCCTGGTCGGGAAGGAACCAGTCGTTCTGACCGGTCAGTCGATCCCAGATGATTTCCGTGTAGTTCGGCAGGTTCGGCAATCCAGGCACAGACGTTCGCCACACCACGTACCGACCATCAGCGCTGATGAGCGAATCCTGCCCGAACCGCTGCTTGCCGAGGTTGTCGTGCGACACGAGGGCGGTGGTCTCGGCCTCGATGTCGCGGAAGAAGATCAGCTCCGCCTGTCCGCACAACCCGGTCTCGGCGAGGCTACCGACGGCGAGCGTGCTGAACGTGACGTAGCGGCCGTCGTCGGAGATGTCGTAACGCTCGACGTTCGAGCGGCCGCGGTTCGCGTTGATCCCGTACTCGTCGTAGTTCCCGACGTTCACCTGCACGATCTCGCCGGTGACCGTGTCGCGCCGGAACAGATCCAAGGTTTCGGTCAACGGGGATTGCGTCTCAGCCGGATCGACCGGCACCGCGGTCGTGAAGAACACGTACCGCCCGTCCGGGGTGACCTTCGCATTCCTCGGGCCGTATGTGGGAGCGAGGTCCCCGGGCTGCGGGTGGACGCCGAACGGGACGCTCGCAATCGGCTCGCCGCCGACGCCCAGACTCAAGACGGTGAAATCGTGGGTGTTCACGTCCCACTCGAAGACCTGCGTCTGGAGGACGTCAAAGAAGGAGTTGATGAGCGGCGCGTCGGGCGCCAGCGGCAACCAGTAGCCGTGCTCGGCGAACGCAACGTTGCCGTTGGGCAGAAAATGCGCCCTCCGGTCGGACGGGTGGAACAACGCAGTGCGATCGGTCCGCGACATGATCACCGTGTTGGTGCCCGTCGTCCGGTCCCGCAACACCAGGGCCGACTCGCCGATGAACCCGCCCGGCACGACGCTCTGGCTATCGGTGCGGAACAACAGCTTCGAGTTGTCCTCCGAGATCGTCGGGGAGACCCGACGCTCCATGGCGTCCTGGCCGAGGGTGCCGAAGCCCGGCGTCTCGAGCTGCAGGTCGCTCGTCGAACCGGTGACGACCGTCGGCGGCGTCTTCGTCGGTTCGGGCCCGGGTGCCGGCGGGTACACACCCGCGGTGCAGGTAGGCGCCGGCGTCCCGTCCGGGAGCACATAGCTACCGCCACCGCCCCCGGTCGCACACGCCGCGGCGCTGAACAACACCCCGGCCACTGCGACCGACGCCACACGCCGGCCGCTCACGCGTCGAATCCTCATCACTCGTGTCCCCAATCAGGCGTCACAGCGCCATCGAGTACAGGTCCCGCCCGGGGTGGGTGTCGCCCGGGAGCAGTGCGTCGGGGCTCACGAAGAACACCCGCGAGCCGTCCGGCGACAGTGTCGCCTCCAACATCGTCCCGGACGGGATGGCGGTGCCGTCGGGCAGCTGGCTCACCTTCCGCACCGTGTTCGCCGACCGATCGAACAGAACCCCCTCGCCGTCGCCGTCGCCATCGCCAGGAATCAGCCCGTTCGCGCTCGGTCCCTCGTCGGCGATGAAGGTCAACACCTTGCTCATGTCGGCGGTGGCCGACAGCAGCCAATCGCGTGTTGGTGTGCCGTTCGCTCCGGGGAGGATCCAGTCGTTCTGACCGGTCAGGCGATCCCAGATGACCGACGTGTGGGCGGGCAGGTTCGGCATCCCTAGGTCCATGGTTTGCCAGATCACGTACCGACCATCCGCGCTCATCGTCCCGGGGTACGACCCCGTCACCGGAACGTACCCGGGCCCTGTGAACCGCTGCTTGCCGAGGTTGTCGTGCGACACGAGGGCAGTGGTCTCGGCGTCGATGTCGCGGAGGAACACCAACTCCGCCTGTCCGCAATGCCCCGTCTCCGCGAGACCACCCGTGGCGTGCGTGATGAACATGACGTACTGGCCGTCCGCAGAGACCTCGTACTTCTCGACGCCCGAGCGGGCGCGGTTCGCGTTGATCCCGAACTCGTCGTAGTTCCCGACGTTCACCTGCACGATCTCGCCGGTGACCGTGTCGCGCCGGAACAGATCCTTGTAGTCGGTCAACGGGGACTGCGTCTCAGCCGGATCGACCCGCACTGCGGTCGTGAAGAACACGTACCGCCCGTCTGCGCTCACCTCGGGATTCCTCGGCCCGTGGGTGGGCGCGAGGTCGCCGGGCTGGGGGTGGACACCGAACGGGACGCTCGCGATCGGCTTGCCGTCGAGGCCCAAGCTCAAGACGGTGTAGTCGTGGGTCTCGGCGTCCCACTCGTAGATCTGCGTCTGGAATACGTCAAAGAAGGAGTTGATATAGGGCTCGTCGGGCGCGAGCGGCAACCAGTAGCCGTGCTCGGGGAACACGACGTTGCCGTTGGGCAGGAAATGCGCCGTCTTCGGGAAGTACGAATCGTCGCGGTCCTTCGACGACGCGACCAGCGTGTTGGTGCCCGTCGTGCGGTCCCGCATCACCAAGGCCTCGTCGCCGAAGAACCCACCCGGCACCACACTCTGGCCCTCGGTGCGGAACAACAGCTTCGAGTTGTCGTCGGTGATCGTCGGGAAGGGCTGATCCATCGAGTTCTGGTTGGTGCCGAAGCCCGGTGTCTCGAGCTGCAGGTCGCTCGGAAGGTCGGTGATGACCGTCGGCGGCGTCCTCGTCGGTACGGGCACGGGTGGGGGCGGGTACACACCCGCGGTGCACGGAGGCGCCTGGGTCCCGTCCGGGAGGACATATGAAAAACCTCCACCACCACCCCCGGTCGCACAGGCCGCGGCGCTGAACAACACCCCGGCCACCGAGACCGAAGCCACACCCCGGCCGCTCACACGTCGAATCCTCATCACTCGTGTCTCCCCATCAGGCGTCACAGCGCCATCGAGTACAGGGCCCGCCCGGGGTAGGTGTCGCCCGGGAGCAGCGCGGCGGAGGTGACGAAGAAAAGACGTGAGCCGTCCGGTGACAGCGTCGCCCAAGCCATGGTGACCAACTCGTCGAAGATGGTCGAGACGCTGGTGCCGTCGGGCAACTGGCTCACCCTCCGCACCGTGTTCGCCGAGCGATCGAACAGGACCACCTCGTGGTTGCCGTCGCCATCGCCAGGGATCACCCCGTCGGAGAAGGGCCCGTCGTCAGTGACGACGATCAGCATCTTGTGCATGTCGGGGGTGACCGACATGGGGAAGTCGCCGGTATATGAGTGGTCGTTCTCGGAGTGGCCCGCTGGAGTGCCGTCCTGTTCGGGGAGGAACCAGTCGTTCTGACCGGTCAGGCGATCCCAGATCATATCGGTGCCCGCGGGCAGGTTCGGCATCCCCGGGTCCGAGGATTCCCAGATCACGTACCGACCATCCGCGCTCATGAACTCGGTCCCCCCTGCGAACCGCTGCTTGCCGAGGTTGTCGTGCGACACGAGGGTCGTGGTCTCCGCCTGGATGTCGCGGAAGAACAGCAGGTCGGCCTGTCCACACATCCCTGTCTCCGCGAGCGCGCCGACGGCGAGCGTCTTGAACACGACGTAGCGGCCGTCGTCGGAGACGTCGTACTTCTCGACACCCGAGCGACCGCGGTTCGCGTTGATCCCGTACTCGTCGTAGTTCCCGACGTTCACCTGGATGATCTCCCCGGTGACCGTGTCGCGTCGGAACAGGTCCTTGGTTTCGGTGAACGGGGGCTGCGTCTCAGCCGGATCGACCCGCACGTTGGTCGTGAAGAACACGTATCGCCCGTCCGCACTCAGGTTTGGATTCCTCGGTCCCCAGGTGGGAGCGGGGTCGTCGGGCTGCGGGTGGACACCGAGCGGGACGCTCGCGATCGGCTTTCCGTCGACGCCCAGACTCAAGACGGTGAAATCGTGGGTGTCGACATCCCACTCGAAGACCTGTGTCTGGTAGTGATCAAAAGGGCCGTCCAACCGCTCGTCGGGCGGGAGCGGCAGCCAGTAGCCATGCTCGGCGAACACGACGTTGCCGGTGGGCCCGAAGCGCGACGGGCGGGGGTGGAACGACGTGTTGCGGTCGGTCTGCGACGCGATCAGCGTGTTGGTGCCCGTCGTCCGATCCCGCAACACCAGGGCCGCGTCGCCGATGAACCCGCCCGGCACCACACTCTGGCCCTCGGCGAAGAACAACAGCTTCGAGTTGTCCTCGGAGACCGTCGAGGCGATCGCCAAGGTTGAGGAGGCCGGGACGCCGAAGCCCGGGGTCTCGAGCTGCAGGTCGCTCGGAAGGTCGGTGACGACCGTCGGCGGCGTCCTCGTCGGCTCGGGCCCGGGTGCCGGCGGGTACACACCCGCGGTGCAGATCGGCGCCGGGGACCCATCCGGGAGCACAAAGCCACCGCCACCGCCACCAACGCCGCCCCCGGTCGCACACGCCGCGGCGCTGAACAACACCCCGGCCACCGCGACCGAAGCCACACCCCGGCCGCTCACACGTCGAATCCTCATCCCACCGTTCTCCTTCGCTTCGTCTTGCAACAAGTGTTGCTACTGGGGCGGTGGGGGCAGCGGGCCTTCGCGGACGTAGATGCCAACCCCGGGTGAGATGTCGTTCGGGTCGAGGGGCTGCGCGGACGACACGATCACGTCACCGTCCCCCGTCACCATGTAGAGCCCCGATTTGTCCGGGATGAGCCACCTCGCCGTCGGCGAGGAGAGCGTGCCGAGGATGGTGTCGAGATCGAGCTGTCCGGCTCGGCCCTCCCGCCAGAAGTGACGCCCGATCTCGCGGGTCCAGTCGGAGTACACGAAGTAGTCCGTGGGGTGCACGACCGACCCCGGAGACGCATGCCCGTAGCCGACGAGCTGCTCCATGCCGCCCGTGCGCGGGTCGAACCAGGCCATCACATTGGCGTCGAGGTTGATGATCCCCCACACCGTGACGTCGACCAGCATCCGACCGTCGTCGAACACCCCCGCGCCGGTGTTGAGCCAGTACTCGGTGATCCCATACGGAGCCTGCAGCACCGGGATGATCGTGTGCGGGAACAGAGTGTCGGTCTGATCGTCATACACCCAACGCCCCGGCCCCTCACTGGACGCGATCTCGAGGTACCGCCGGTTCGGCGAGGTGCCGACGAAGATCCGCTTGTCCGCGGGCAGCCCATCGGCCACCGCCACCGGAGCCGCGACCGGGTCACCCACGTCGAAGCG
>DATEEV010000378.1:0-3306 GCA_035281005.1 Microthrixaceae bacterium
GCTCGGAGCAGCTCCAGCCCGAGGCGGTCGCCGCAGCCGTTACCGGGCCCACGCAGGTGATCCTCAACGCGGGCACCAACGACGCGCTCCAGCACCGGCCGTGGGCCGACACGGCCGCGTCGATCGAACAGATGGTGGCGCTGTTCCCCCACGCCGAGTGCGTGCACGTCGTCACCCTCAACACCCACATGCGCGACCGCGACGGCCAGGACCAGGCGGGCGCCGAGGAGATCAACGACGCCATCCGCGCGCTTCCCGACCGCTACCCCAACGTGTCGATCATCGAGTGGTCGGAGATCATCGACGACGACCTCGCCGATCACCCGCCGAACGGGACGCTCACCCCCGACACGGTCCATCCCGGACCGGAGGGCGAACGGGTGTTGCTCGGTGCCTACGACGACGCGTTGCAGCGCTGCGGGCGTCCGTGGCGGGTGTGGTGATCGGCTCGCACCGTTCGCCGCTCACCAGTCACCGCCGCCTCCCCCGCCGAAGCCTCCACCCGAGAACCCGCCTCCGCCGAAGCCGCTGAAGCCGGACGCGGCCCCGGTCGAGCTGGGCGCGGCCGCGGCGATCGACCCGGTCGTGACCGTCGAGAACGACGACATCGCCCACGCGAACGTCAGCGGGTCATAGCCGTACGGGCTCGAGTACCAGACGCCCACACCGAGCTCCTGGGGCGACACCCCCAGGGCCTGGAACGTCGCCGCCCACTGATCGGCCATCCCGAAGACGATGGCGTAGGGCAGGTACTGGCTGAACAGGTGCTTGGACTCGAGGAACCGCTGGCGCTCACCCTCTCCCACCGCGAAGAGCTCGCGGAACCCACGCACCCGGCCCAGCAGCGCAGTGCCCCGGGAGGTGCGATGGGGGAACCGCTTGGAGAACGCGACGATCGCCAGGCCGATCAACGGGATCGGCAGGACCAGCAGGGCGACGTGGGTGAAGATCGCGGCCAGCACGATCAACGCCACGCCCAGCACCAGCACGGTGAGGCCGAGTGCGTTCCACCGAGCCCGGACACGGTCGGGACGGGTGGGGAACCATCCGGCGGCGACCGCGTCGTCGTAGAGCGCACCCTGCACCAGCGCCAGTCGCGACGAGAACTGCGTGCGGAGCTCGGAGAGCACGGGGGCGTCACCGTCGCGGAACAGCCCGTCGAGCAGGAGGCGCTCGGCACTGCTCAGCTCGCCCGCTGGCAGTGCTGGTTGCTGGGCCGGCTCGAGTCGGACGAACCGGTAGTCGCCCTCGTTCTGGCCGAACCCGAATGCGCCCCCCGCGCTCGGGGCCTCGACCTCCTCGATCCTGAGGTAACCGCGAACGGCGAGGTCGATGATCATCGCGGACACGTCGAGGGGGTGGGCGACCTCGTCCCAGAGTGTGCCCATGTGGCCGGGTCGGATGCCGTCGGGTGGCACGAATTCGACCGGGTCGATCGGTCGGTCGAACAACGGCACCGGTGCCTCGCCCGCAGCGGGGCCGCCGAGGCCGGAGCCGGCCGCGGCTTCGCCACGACCGCCGAACGCGGCATCGACGGGACTGGCGAGCGAGCGTCGGTCACGGCCGTAGCGCCAGAGCATCCAGCCGATGAGGGCGGCTCCGCCGACGAGCAGCACCAACCCGCCACCGAGGGTCCACGGGGTGCGGTCGAAGGCGCGGCCGACCGACCACTTCTCGTCGAGGATCGGCGTCGCGTCGATCGTCCCGGGTGGGTAGGCGACGACGATGGTCAGGCCCTCGCCGACGCCGAGGCCCTCCTGGGCGAAGCGGGCCACGTCGCCGTCGATGGAATGCGAGTCGCATTCGAGCTGGGAGCCCTGCGGCCCGGCGTAACAGGCGGTCATCGTCGGCACCGCCGGACCACGCACCGCCGCGCTCGCTGCGTCGATGGGGACCGACCAGCCGTTGCCGGTGACGTTGAAATTGAGCTCGTCGTGATCCTCGTAGGAGTTGAAGACCCCGCGGATCAAGTACGACAGCTCGTAGGTGTGCTGCCCGGTGATCGTGCGATCGGGGTCGCCCACCCTGATGAGGAGGTTCCCACCCGAGGTCTCGGTTTCGAACTGGTCCGGCGCGGACGGTGAGACGACCTGGAGATCCTCGATCGGCGTGACCCGTTCGTAGTTCAGCTCCTCGTCGGGCTTCTCACCCTCGTACGGGAAGCGGACCGGGATGTAGCGCTCGATGCCGTGTCGCGGGGTCGAGCCGAAGTCGTACACGATCCGTTCGGTCACCAGTGCCGAGCCGCCCTCCTGGGCCACGACCTCGACATCGAAGGACGTGATCCGGCGTGTCCCGAAGTCCTGCGCTCCCGCCGGGGAGGCATGGCCCGTCGGCATCACCGCGAGCAGCACGATCATCAACACGGCGGCGAGCGGGGCGCGGCGCAACAGCGCCCAGATCCGGCCGTCGGTCTCTCGACAGGCCATGACGTCGATGTCGGCCTTGGCGTCGCGCCGACCGCCGACGTTGAGCTTGGAGCCATGACCTTCGGTGTCGAAGCGCCAGAAGTGTGCCGCGCACACCAACTCGTCACCGTCGACGACCCCTTCGGCCGCGAGGTGGGACCACTGGTGCGGACAACGGCTGTCCATCACGCACGCCCGCCCGTCGGCGGTTCGCCACACGACCAGGTCGTGCTCGTCATCCGCGACGACCTCACCTGGCAGCAGCGCAGCGTCCGCGACCGCCACCCACTGCTCCCGTTCCCGATGGCCTCGGTCGCTCCGCTCCGGCGCGCCTTCGGCTTCCTCGCTGCGCTCCTCGACGTGGTCGGCCACGCGGTCATCGTAGGGTGGGCCCCGATGGTCGCCGTGAACTCCACGATGCTGCCCCTCGGCACCGGGGCGCCCGATTTCACGCTGCCCGATCCGTCCGGGCGGACGTGGAGCCTCGACGAGATCGCCGCCGACGCGCCGGCGCTGGTCGTGATGGTGCTGTCGAACCACTGCCCGTACGTGAAGCACATCGGACGCGAGCTCGGCCTCGTCACCCAGCGCTTCCTCGCGAAGGGCGTCGCCGTGGTGGGGATCATGTCCAACGACGTGTCGAACTACCCCGACGACGCACCCGAGCTGATGGCGGCCAACGCGCGCTCACTCGGCTGGGACTTCCCGTACCTCTACGACGAGGATCAGAGCGTCGCCAAGGCCTACCGGGCCGCGTGCACGCCGGACTTCTACGTCTTCGACGGCGACCGTCGCCTCGTCTATCGGGGCCGCTTCGACGCCGCCCGGCCTTCGACCGACACTCCGGTCACCGGCGCCGACCTGAAGGCGGCCGTCAACGCCGTGCTCGCCGGGCGCG
>DATEEV010000379.1:0-3234 GCA_035281005.1 Microthrixaceae bacterium
GACGCCGCCGATCATCGTGATCGGTGCCGCCGCGGCGAGGGTGAGCGTCATCAGCACCAGGACCTGGACCTGCGTCACGTCGTTCGTGATGCGGGTGATCAGTGACGGGGCGCCGAGCTGGCCGACCTCCTGGGCGGAGAAGTCGGTGACGCGGTGGAACAGAGAGCTGCGCACGTCACGACCGAAGCCCATGGCAGCCCTCGAGCCGAAGTACACGGCACAGATCGCGAACACCACTTGCACTGCGGTGATCAACAGCATGAGGCCGCCGACCCGCCAGATGTAGTCGGTGTCGCCGGTGAGCACGCCCTTGTCGATGATGTCGGCGTTGAGGCCGGGAAGGGTGAGGGTGGCCATCGTCGCGACGAACTGCAGCGCCAACACGATCACGATCAGCCGGCGGTACGGGCGGAGGTGGGAGATGAGGAGGCGGATCAGCATGAGGGCGACTCGTCGGAGTGTGAGGTACGGATCCCGTCGAGCACGAGCGACACGATCTCGGCGGGAGGGAGCGGGTGGGCGGAGAGCATCGGATGGCTGGAGGCGAACGTCAGCCCGTGCAGCACGCGCGCCGCGACCATGGGGTCACGACGGAGTTGGTCACGGTCGGGCTCGAACAGCGCGGCCAGGTGCGAGAGGTCGGGTGGGTCGGGTCGAGTCGGGCCGGGCCTGCGGCTGGTGCCGATGGCCGACATCAGCCTCCAGAGCCCTTCGACCCGCTCCTGGAGGACTTCGACGGCCTTGATCAGTCGTTCGTCGAGCGTGAGGCCACGATCGATGGCGTCGAGGGCGGTCTGGGTGGGTAGGGGGTCGAATGCCTGCTCGACGACGGCATCGATGAGCTGGTCCTTGTCGGGGAAGACCCGAAAGATCGTCCCCTCCGCGATGCCCGCCGCCTCGGCGATCTGACGAGTGGTCACGCCCGATCCGAACTCGAGCAGCAGGGGGATCGTGGTCTCGATGATCGCGGCGCGGCGCTGAGCGGGGGGCATGGCGGCGGCGCGGGTCGATGACATCCCGACATGCTATGAGTGAGGACTCACTCATAGCAAACCTACCCATCGAGTTGCTCGTGGACGGGGGCGGAAGGGTAGGAACGGGGTCGTGCTCAGCTTCGACCACCTCGTTCGGGTCTTCGGCGACGTCCGGGCGCTCGACGAGCTGAGCTTCGCGGTGCCTCCCGGGCGGGTCTTCGGCTTCCTCGGGCCCAACGGCGCAGGAAAGACGACCACGATGCGAGCCGTCTTCGGGCTGACCGCGCTCGACGGTGGTGTCGTGCGGTGGGACGGGCGCCCGCTCACTCCGTCAGCAGCCCGACGGTTCGGGTACCTGCCCGAGGAGCGCGGGCTGTACCCGTCGATGACCGTGGGCCGACAGCTGCGCTACCTCGGTCGGCTCCATGGCCTGTCGTCACAGGGAGCGGCGGAGGCGACCGACAAATGGCTCGCCGCGGTGGGCCTGTCCGACCGCGTGGATGCGAAGGTGCAGGAGCTGTCACTCGGGAACCAGCAACGGGTCCAGCTCGCGGGATGCCTGCTCCACGATCCCGAGGTGCTGATCCTCGACGAGCCGTTCTCCGGGCTCGACCCGGTCGCGGTCGACACCTTCTCCGCTGTCCTCGCGGACGTGGCGGCCGCGGGCGCGACGGTGTTGTTCTCGAGTCACCAGCTCGATCTCGTCGAGGGGCTGTGCGATCACGTCGCCATCATCAATCGGGGTCGTCTGGTGGCCGAGGGTGCGGTCGACGACTTGACGCGGGGCCCGATGCCGCGTCTCGTCGTGCGGGTAGCGGGCACCACGACCTGGGTCGACGCGCTGCCCGAGACCGTGTCCGGTGTCGCGCTCGACTCGATCGAGGGCGACACGGTGCACCTGCGGCTCCTGGACGGTGCCGACCCACAGCGGGTGCTCGACGCGGCGAGAGCCGCGGGATCGGTCGAGCATTTCGGCTTCGAGCGCCTGCGACTCTCCGAGGTCTTCCGTGAGGCGGTCAGCGAGTGAGCGCAGAGCTCGAGAGGAGGAGCACGAGCGTGGGCTCGTGGCGCGACCGGCCGGTCGTGCTGGTCGCGGGCAGGGAGCTGCGAGATCGGCTCGCCCGCAAGGGCTACTGGATCTTCCTGGCGATCTCGATGGTGGCGGTGGCGGCGCTCGTGGCGATCCCGAGCCTGGTGTCGGGTGGTGGTGACACCGTGACGGTCGCGGTCGTCACCTCGAGCCCGGACGCTGCGGCCCTCCGAGTCGCGGTGGAGGAAGCCGGTGGGACCGATGACCTGACGGTGGTCCTCCGGAACGTCGACGACGAGTCGGAGCTGAACGAGGCCGTCCGTGACGGAACGGTCGCCATCGGTGTCGCCGGCGTCGATCGGCTGGTGGTGAAGGATCGACCGACCGCCGACGACAGCAGCGGCACAGCCCAGCTGGTCGGTGCCATCGCCACCCAATTGCGCATTCGTACTGGGCTCGAGTCGGCGGGCATCACCGCCGACCAGTTCTCGCGCTTCACCCAGACGCCCGCGCCGGAGGTGGTGGCGCTGGAACGAGACGATGGTGATCGCACGGCTCGACGGTTGACCGCGACCGTGATCAACGTCCTGTTGCTGATGATGCTCCAGCTCTACGGCTCGTGGGTGCTGAACGGTGTGACGGAGGAGAAGACCAGTCGCGTCGCGGAGGTGCTCCTCGCGGGCACGGGACCGAGACCACTGCTGTCGGGGAAGCTGATCGGTGTGGGGATCGCCGCGCTCGTGAACGGAGTGGCGCTGGTCGCGGCCGCGCTGGTCGCGGTGGTCGCATCGCGTTCGACCCTGCTGGACCAGATCGACGTCGCGACGTTGCTCTGGGGGCTGGCCTGGTTGATGCTCGGCTACGGGTTCTACTGCTGCGTGTACGCGTCGGTCGGTGCCACGGTGACCCGTGTCGAGGAGGCGCAGAGCGCATCGTTCCCGGTGTTGTTGCCGGTGCTCTTCACGTACCTGCTCGCGTTCGGGGTGGTGTGGGCCGACACGGCGCCGCTCTACTACCAGATCCTGGGCTACCTGCCGCCCACCGCTCCGATCGCCATGGCGGTCATGCAGGCCAGCGGCCAGGCCACGTGGTGGCAGGGCCTGATCTCGATGGTGATCTGCGTGATCGGCATCGTGTGGATGACCCGGTTGGCGGCGGGCATCTACCGAGGGTCGATCCTGCACACCGGTGGGCGCATCAAGTTCCGCGACGCCCTCCGCAACGAGGACC
>DATEEV010000380.1:0-12176 GCA_035281005.1 Microthrixaceae bacterium
CGAGCGTCGTCATCGCGGTCGTCGCTGCGGCCGTGGTGCCCGCCTGGCGTGCCGCCGCGAGCGCGGCGCGAGTCGGCGGACCGACCCGACCCGGGGTCGCGTTGGCGGTGTCGAGGCTCGCCCCGGGAGGGGCCGTCTCCACCGGCGTCCGCTTCGCGCTCGACCCCGGCCACGGCGCCACTTCCGTACCCACCCGCTCCACGCTGGTCGGCGCCGCGACGGGGGTCGCGATCGCCGTCGTCGTCACAGTGGTCGCCGCGAGTCTGAACCACCTGGTCGAGACGCCGCGGCTCTACGGGTCCGACTGGAACGCGACGCTGACGGTGGAACTGGACGAAGGCTTCGGCAACGACTCCGACGAGCTCACACCGACGCTGACCGCGGCGCTCGACGACGACCCCGCCGTGGCCGCCTGGTCTCCCATCAGTGCCGCCCAGGTCACGATCGACGGCGCTCCCACCCAGGCCGTCGCCTTCCTGTCCACCGCCAAGCCGATCGAACCCACCATCGCCGCCGGTCGTGCCCCCGATGGCGCGGACGAGATCGCGCTCGGCCAGCTCACGATGAACCGGCTCGGTGTCGACATCGGGGACACGGTCGAGGTGGAGGGCGATGACGAAAGCGTCGCGACGGCGACGGTCGTCGGGCGGGTCATCCTCCCCGCGATCGCCCAGTACTCGGGATCGGACAAGACATCGCTCGGCGATGGAGCGCTCCTCGGCGACGAGGAGGCGGACTACCTCCTCGCAGTGGTCGAGAGTCCGTTGGCGGTCCAGATGGCCCCGGGCGAGTCGGTCGATGACCTCGCCGACCGGCTGGAAGCCATGGGGGTGGGGGCCGAAGCGGCGGAGGTTGCGCGACCCACCGACATCGACAGCATGGCCGACCTCAGGAACACGCCGAGCGCGCTCGCCTCGCTGTTGCTCGTGCTCATCGCGTTCGCGGTGTGTCACGCTCTGTTCGTGGCCGCACGCAGTCGACGACGCGAGCTGGGGATCATGCAGGCGTTGGGCGCCACCCGCGGCAACGTCCGTCTCGTCCTCGTCGTCCAGGCCCTGACGGTCGCGGGGATCGCGTGCGTCACCGGTTTGATCACCGGCCTGTTCATCGCCCGGTGGTCGTGGCAGGCGCTGATGGATTCGTTCGGCGCCTTGGCCGAGCCGACCGCTCCACCGCTACTGCTCGCCGGCCTGCTCGCCGCAGTCGTCCTGCTGGCACTCCTCGCCAGCCTCTGGCCGGCCCACCGGGCCCTGCGCGAGAGCCCCGCCGAAGCTCTGGCCACCGAATGAGCACGAGCTACGACGCCGTGATCGTCGGCGCCGGGCCGAACGGTCTGACCGCGGCCGCCCTCATCGCACGGGCGGGCCACAGCGTCCTCGTGGTCGAGGCGGCCGACACCCCCGGTGGCGGTGCGCGCTCGGCCGAGCTCACCCTGCCGGGCTTCGTGCACGACGTCTGCTCCGCGATCCATCCGATCGGATACGCGTCGCCGGTCTTCACCGAGCTCGGCATGCGCGACCTGGTCGACTGGGTCCACCCGATCGTGCCAGCGGCCCACCCGTTGCCCGACGGGCGCGCGGCGTTCCTCCACCGTTCTCTCGACGACACCGTCGCCGCCCTGGGCGAGGACGGCCCCGCGTATCGACGGCTCATGGGGCCATTCGTCGACTCCGGCGATGCGCTCGCGGCGTCGCTGCTCGCTCCGCTCGACGTGCCGCCCCGCCACCCGATCACATTGGCCCGTTACGGGTTGGAAGGCCTGCGCAGCGCGAGATCGGTCGCGAAGCGCTTCGACGGCCAGGAGGGTCGCGCGCTGATCGCCGGGATGGCCGCGCACTCGATGCTGCGCCTCGATCAGGCGATCACGGGCGGGTTCGGCATCTTCCTCGCGTCGCTCGGCCATCACGTCGGTTGGCCGATGACACGAGGAGGCTCGCAGGCCATCGCGGACGCTCTGGTCGATCTGGTCACCGACGCCGGCGGCAAGGTGGTGTGCGGCCAGCGCGTCGCCTCCCTCGACGAGCTGCCGACCGCCCGGGCGACGTTGCTCGACCTCACCCCGCGCCAGGTCATCGAGATCGCCGGCGACCGGCTCCCTTCCCGATATCGCCGTCAGCTCGAGCGCTACCGGTACGGCCCCGGCGTGTTCAAGATCGATTACGCGCTCGAAGCGCCGCTCCCCTGGGCGAATGCCGAGGTCGCCGGTGCCGGCACCGTGCATGTCGGCGGCACCTTCGAGGAGGTCGCGGCGAGCGAGGCTGCCATCGCGTCGGGCCGCCACGCGGAGCGCCCCTACGTGCTGCTGGCCCAGCAGTCACCGTTCGACCCCAGCCGGGCACCCCAGGGAAAGCACACGGCCTGGGCGTACTGCCACGTGCCGCACGGCTCGGCCGAGGACCAGACCGACGCGATCGAGGCCCAGATCGAGCGGTTCGCCCCCGGCTTCCGCGACGTCGTACTGGCTCGCCACACGATGTCGGCCGGCGCGGTGCAGGTCTACGACGCCAACTACGTCGGCGGCGACATCAACGGCGGTGCCGCGGATCTGCGCCAGTTCCTCGCCCGGCCGGTGCCGTCGTTGCGTCCGTGGAAGACGCCCGTCGACGGGCTCTACCTGTGCTCGTCGTCGACACCGCCCTCCGGAGGGGTGCACGGCATGTGCGGCTACCAGGCAGCACGACTGGCGTTGAAGCACTCGTTGCGCTGACCGCTGGGTCAGAGCGCGTGAGAGCTCAGCCGACGACGACGACCGGTGTGTCCACGGGCGCCCAGTCGTAGAGGGCCTTCGCGTCGCCGTTCGCCTGACGAACGCACCCGTGCGAGCGGTACGTGCCGAGCTGCGCCTCGGACTGGATCGGCCTGCCCCGCCGATTGAACGGGATCGAGTGGAAGCCGATGGCGAGTGACCGACCTCGGGCGAAGCGGACCATGTGCCGCATCCGCACCGAACCGGAGGACGACATCGCACTCTTCGAATCGACGCGGTAGTTCCCCGGCCGGGGCGTCCCGGCTCGGCCCGAGACACGGTACGTGCGCACGACCTTCTCGGCCTCGTCGATCAGCCAGACGCGCTGGGCGCGCACCGCGTAGACGATCCGGCGACCAGAACCGGAGCCGGCCGGAGGCGGAGGCCCGAACAGCAGGACCATGAGGTTCATGAACTGCTCGGGCGTGAACGTCACCGCCGGCGGAGGCGGAGGCGGTGGCACCGGGGCAGGGGGCGGAGGAGCGGGTACCTCGGTGGTGGTCGTGGTCGACGTCGGGTCCTGCGCCAGCGCTTGGCCGGCGGTGCCGACGATCCCGAGCGCGACGACGACCAGCAGAGCTGCGAGACGACGGGCCATGGCGGTCGAG
Source organism: Microthrixaceae bacterium (assembly GCA_035281005.1). GTDB lineage: Bacteria > Actinomycetota > Acidimicrobiia > Acidimicrobiales > Microtrichaceae > DATEEV01. Next base: position 3,355 of record DATEEV010000380.1, read on the forward strand.
GGTAGCCCTGCCCAGCGCTCAGCCCGGACCGCTGCGAGTGCCCCGAACGAGCGCGCCCGGGAGCGCGCCGGTGTGCTCACCATCCTCGAAGGTCACCTGGCCGGACTTGATGGTGAACCGATACCCCTCGGCCTCCTGCACGAGACGGCGACCGCCCGCGGGCAGGTCGTGCACGAGGCGCGGCGGACGGCACGCCAACGCGTCGAAGTCGATCACGTTGAGGTCCGCGAGGTAGCCGGGCGCGACGACACCGCGGTCGAGCCAGCCGACGTGGGCCGCGGTGCGCTGGGTGCTGTTGTGGACGATGCGCTCGATCGGGACCTTCTCGCCGCCCGAGCGGTCGCGTGCCCACACCGTGAGAGCCGACGTCGGCATCGACGCATCACAGATCGCGCCGCAGTGCGCACCCGCGTCGGACAGCCCGAACACGATGTTGGGGCTGGTGATCATGTCGTGGATGTCGTCGAAGTTCCCGTGGGCGAAGTTGAACAACGGCAGGTACAGGAGTTGGCTCCCGTCACCGGCGACGAGCGAGTCGTAGACCAGCTCGGCCGGCTCGACCCCGAGTCGCTTCGCCTCGGCCGCGAGCGAGCGGTCGGCGTCGAGCTCGTAGTCGACCGGGTCGGCCAGTCGGAACATCACGTCGAACCGGCACACGATCTGCTGCAGGATCCCCTCGGGCAGCACCGATGCGAGTTGGGCGTGCTCCTCGAGGATGCGCCGCTTCCGCTCGGGATCCCGGAGCGCAGCGAGGCGCTCGTCCATCGGCGTGAACGCCAGCTCCCCCCAGCTCTGGCACAACACGAACGGGTTCGCGGTCGCGGCCAACCCGAGCAGGACTCCGATGGGTCGGGGCGCGACCTGCGCCTTGACGTCGTGACCGGCGGCCACCATTCGGTCGACCCATGCCATCTGGTACCGCCAGCGCTCGGGCGAGTGGTACGCCTGTTGCATCGTGAAGCTCAGCGGGCGACCGGAGGTGGCGACGAACTCGGCCAGCAGGTCGAGCTCGCCGTCCGCGAAGGAGTCGTCCGGCGTCTGGTAGAGGTCGCTGATGAGCTGGACCACGCCCGTGCCCGCCTCGCGCAACGCGCGGGCGAAGGTGAGCAACTCCGCCGACCCGGCGTGAAGCGTCGGGATCGGATCGCCGGCAGACGTCTTGTGCACCTCGGTGCGTGACGTCGCGAAACCGATCGCACCGGCGTCGAGCGCCTCGCGGAGCAGCGCGGCCATGCGGTCGAGCTCGGCCTCGCTCGGCGCCAGAAGGGGATCGCCACCGCGCTCACCCATCACGTAGGTGCGCAAGGCGGAGTGGGGCACGTGCGCACCCACGTCGACGGTGTGCGGCTTGGCCGCGAGCGAGTCGAGATACTCGGGGAAGGTCTCCCAGTCCCAGGTGAGCCCCTCGGCCAACGCGGTGCCGGGAATGTCCTCCACGCCCTCGAGCAGCGAGATGAGCCACGCGTGTCGGTCGGGAGCGGCTGGGGCGAAGCCGACGCCGCAGTTGCCCATGCCGATCGTGGTCACACCGTGCCACGACGACGGTGCCACGATCGGGTCCCAGGTGACCTGGCCGTCGAAGTGGGTGTGGATGTCGACCCATCCCGGCGTGACGAGCAGGCCGTCCGCGTCGATCTCCCGCGCTCCCCCGCCCACGTCGTCACCGATGTCGACGATGCGGTCACCGCTGATGGCCACGTCACCGGCGGCGGGCGGCGCTCCCGTCCCATCGACGATCGTGGCGTTGCGGATCACGAGGTCGTTGGTGGATCCCATCCCGTCAGTCTGGCGCGTTCATGCCCTGCTGGCTCCCTGGAACGGGGTGTTGCCACCACCCTTGGCGGACGCTGCAGAATGGAGGCACATGCAGTGGCGGGGACCGATTATGGTGGTGGCGAGCGCTCGGCGCGACGGCAGCTGGCGCTCGACCGTGGCGTTCGCTCTGGTGGTGGCGATCGCAACGGCTGCGGTGCTCGGGTCGATCGCCGGACTGCGACGCACCGATTCGGCGCTCGATCGCTTCCTCGAGTCGAGCCGATCCCATCACGTCTCGGTCGCCGTCAACACCGCCGATCCGGTGCCGGCGCTGGAAGCCATCGGCGCCCTTCCGGGGGTCGAGCGCTGGAGCCAGATCAAGTTCGTGCCGGTCATGACCGAGGCCGAGTTCGACTTCACGATGCTATCGAGCCCGCAGCCGAGCGAGTTCGACGCAATGGATCGGCCCCGCCTGCTCGAGGGTCGGATGCCCCAGGGCGCCGATGAGGCGATCGTGAATCAGTCCGCCGCCGACCAGCTCGACCTCGAGATCGGCGACCGCATCAGCGGACCGACGTTCGGCCTCGAGGAATGGGAGCTGTTGAACCGCGGCGAGATCCACGGCGAGCCCAGCTTCGACGGCCCCGAGCTTGCCGTGGAGGTGGTCGGTCGCTACCGACTCCCGACCGACCTCACGGGCGACGTGCTGAACAACAACCCGACCGCGATCCCCGGCCCCGGATTCCACGACCAGATCGGGGCGCACGCGGGTGGCTACGACAAGATGGCGGTGTTCCGACTCGACCCCGGCGTCGACCCCGAGGCGTGGTTGGAGTCCGCCACCGCAGCGCTCCCGGAAGGCACGCCCGTGGACGCGCAGACCACCGAGGATGAGCTCGTCACGACGATCGAGCGCGGCGTGGCGGTGCTCATGGTCGGCCTCACGGTGTTCACGATCGTCGCCGCCCTGGCGGGAGCGGTCGCGGTCACCCAGGCCCTCGGCCGTCAGGTCGACACCGCTCGTGACCGGCTCGCACTCGCGGCGATGGGCTTCACCGATCACCAGCACGCCTCGGCAATCGCAGCGTCACTCACGCCCGCGTCGGTGCTCGGTGTTGTGGCCGGCGTCGCGCTGGCGATCACGGCGTCACCGCTGCTGCCCTTCGGGGTTGCGGGCCGCGCGGAGCCGAATCCAGGCTTTTCGGTCGACATCACGGTGCTCCTGATCGGCGCGATCGCGATCATCGCGATCGTCATCGCCAGCGCGTGGGTCGTGGCCTGGCGAAGCCTGCGCTCCAGGCACCGCTCCGCCCGCTCGTCACCACCGATCGCGGCGGGTTGGCTACGGCGGGCGAACCTGCCGCTCCCCCTCCACATCGGCGGGCGCCACGCACTCATCGCCTCGCCCCGCGTTCCCACGCGCTCCACGCTGGTCGGTGCAGCCCTGGGCGTGAGCGGCATCGTGGCGGCTCTGGTGGTGGCAGGAACCACCTCGGCGCGGCTCGACGATCCAGCAGCGTGGGGTTACGCATGGGACTTCCAGCCCGACGGCTCGCAAGAGCTGTTCCGTGACCTTGTCGACTCGGACCTCCGCGAACGCTTCGACCGCATCGCCGTCCTGGCGGAGCACTCGCTACTGGTCGATGGCGAGGACGCCGTCGCCTTCACGATCGACGACTATGTCGGGCGGACCGAGATGGGTGTGGTGGAGGGCCGAGCGCCACGGACTCCGAGTGAGGTCGCGCTGGGAGCGACGACCCTGCGAGAAACCGGGAAGGAGGTGGGAGACGGCGTCACGATGCGCTTCGCCAAGGCGCGGGAGAACGAGGACGACGACCGCGCCGATGACAACGAGAACGAGGTGATCGAGATCGACGCGACCATCGTCGGCATGGCCGTACTTCCCGACGCGGGAGAGGACGCTCCCGGCGAGGGGGCCTGGCTCACCGTCGAGGGGTTCGAATCGCTCATGGGGTCGGGGTCCGTCACCGACATCGACGCCGGCGGCGCGGAGCTCGAGACGATCTTCGACCTCGCCGGCGACGAGTCGCCCGGGTCGGTGCGGAACGAGATGGAGGAGCTCGGTTGGGAGTTCAGCGGCTACTCGTATCCGAGCCGGCCGGGCCGAGTGGTGAACATCGGCGCCGCCCGCACCGTCGCCCTCGCCATCGCGGCCCTGTTCGCGATCCTGACGATCGTCGGCGCCTACCACGCGCTGACCGTGTCGACGCAGCGTCGCCGCTCGACGTTCGCGGTCCTGCGGACCCTCGGCACCCGACGTGGTGAGGTGCGTGGGTCGGTGCTCATGCAGTCGATCGTGGTGGCGACGGTGGCCCTCGTCGTGGGGATGCCGATCGGCCTGTTGACGGGACGGTGGATCTGGGAGTCGGTCGCCGGCGGAGTCGGCTTCGACGCGACGTTGTCGGTGCCCGCCGTGACGCTCGCCGTCCTCGTGGGGGCCGTGTTGGCGACGTCACTCGTCGTTGCCGTCCGCCCCGCGTTCCTTTCGACCCGCGACCTCCCGGCCGGGGTCCTGCGCAGCGGCGACTGACGAGCTCCCGCCCGCGAGGTTCACCAACCGCCGTACGGGCGGGTGATGATCTCGAGCCAGTGGCCGTCGGGGTCAGGGAAGTACACGCCCCGCCCGCCGTCGTGATGGTTGATCTCGCCGGGCTGGTTGCGATGGGGGTCGGCGAAGTAATCGATGCCCCGCAACTCGACCTTGCCGAAGATCGTGTCGAACTCGTCCTCCTCGATGAGGAAGGCCAGGTGACGCGGTTCGATCTCGCCGTACTCCGCGACGTCGTGATCGATGAAGTCGAGGTTCACTGCGTTCGCAGTGGTGACCTGCCAGAACGGGGGCATGTGCTCGGGCGGCGACAAACCGAACATCTCCGCATACCACTCAGCCGAGACGTGGGCATCGCCGGCGGCGAGGATCGTGTGGTTGAGCTGTACCGACATGGTGCATCCAGTCTGGCGCCTCCCTCACCAGATCGACCAGGGATCGGCGAGGCCGGAGGTCTCGGCCAGCGACCGGACCAGCTCGTCATCGACGTGCAACCAGTCGACCAGCGCCAAGCCCCAGGTGTCGAAACGGGCGCGGAGCCGTTGCCAGCCCATCAGGGCGTCCTCGGACGGCGCCTCGCACACCGGGTGCGCGGTGAAAACCACCGCGGCCGCGACGCCGTCGATGCGCTGCGCCATCGGTGCGACTTCGGGCAGATGCCGGGGATGGGTCTCGACCACCAGCAGCACGTGACGCAGGTCGTCGAGGAGCGCGACGACGGCCTCGTCGCGGGGTTGGAGCAGGAGGACGAAGTCGAGCGCGTCGTCGAAGGTTCGTAGGTCGACCCGGAGGCCGGGCGGTGGCAGGTAGACGGTGAAGCCGTCGTCGTCGACGGGCTCGGCAACGGACACGGTTCGCTCCCCGAGAGGCAGTTCATCGATCGGGGGAAGCCGGTCAGGACGAGACTCTACCCTCGTCGGGTCACTCCCACGACGCCCACCTCTACCATGCCGGGATGCCCAGCCCCCCCGAGACCGGGCTGACCAGCGCCGAGGTCGCCGATCGGGTCGCCCGAGGCCTGGTGAACGCCGTGCCGCCCGCACCGTCGCGCACGGTCGGCGAAATCCTCCGAGCCAACATCTTCACCCGCTTCAACCTCCTCATGGGAGTGCTCCTGGCGATCGTGTTGGCGTGCCGGGCGTGGAGGGACGCGCTGTTCGGCATCGTCGTCGTGGCCAATGCGCTCATCGGCATCGTCCAGGAGATCCGAGCGAAGCGGACACTCGACCACCTCGCGGTCCTCTCCGCGCCGAAGGCACTGCTCGTGCGCGACGGCGCGGTCGTCGAGGCAGGTGTCGACGACATCGTCCTCGACGACGTGATCGAACTGCGTCCGGGCGGCCAGGTCGTCGCGGATGCCGACGTGCTCCTCGGTGAGTCGCTCGAGATCGACGAGTCCCTGCTCACCGGTGAGTCCGATCCGGTGGTCAAGGAGCCCGGCGACTCGTTGATGTCGGGCAGCTTCGTCGTCGCCGGCGGTGGCCGCGCCCGGGTGACCAAGGTCGGCGCCGACGCGTACGCCGCTCGTCTCGCCGAGCAGGCCCGCCGCTTCACCCTTTCCCGATCGGCGCTGCGCAAGGCGATCGACCGCATCATCACCTGGGTGTCGTGGGCGATCGTCCCGACCGGCATCGTCTTGTTCTGGAGCCAGCTCGCCAGCGAGCACGACGCTCGCGAGGCGCTCGTCGCCGCGACCGGCGGTGTCGTCGCGATGGTGCCCGAGGGACTGATCCTGCTCACCAGCGTGGCGTTCGCGGTGGGCGTGGTGCGCATGGCCCGGAAACGGACCCTGGTACAGGAACTGCCGGCGATCGAGATCCTCGCCCGCGTCGACGTGCTGTGCCTCGACAAGACCGGCACGATCACCGAGGGGTCGATGCAGCTCTCCGAGGTGATCCCGCTCGGCGAATCGGCGGCGCCCGACGCCGCCCTCGCGGCTGTCGCGTGGGCAGATCCCAACCCCAACGCCACCCAGCTCGCGCTCCAGGAGCGCTACGACGCGGCGCCCGACGGGTGGCGCGTCGATGACACGGTGCCGTTCTCCTCCGCGCGGAAGTGGAGCGCGACGAGCTTCGAGGGCCACGGATCCTGGGTGCTCGGCGCGCCGGAGATGGTCATGGCCGCGCAGACCGCCGAACAGGGAGCCGACGTCTCGGCCCGGGTGCAACGCGAGGCCGAGCTCGGACGGCGCGTCCTGCTGCTGGCCCACAGCGACGCGCCGCTCGCGGCGGAGACGCTGCCCGCGGCGCTCGTGCCGATCGCGCTGGTGAGCATCGAGGACCGGATCCGCCCCGACGCCGCGGCGACGCTCGAGTACTTCGCCGAACAGGGCGTGACCCTGAAGGTCATCTCGGGTGACAACCCGGTGACGGTCGGCGCCGTCGCCGCTCGCGCCGGGCTCCCGAACGCCGAGGACCTCATCGATGCCCGAACGCTTCCTGAGGACGGCACCGAGGCCCTCGCCGACATCGTCGAGGGGACCACGGTGTTCGGACGGGTGTCCCCGCACCAGAAGCAGGCGATGGTCGGCGCCCTCCAGTCGAGGGACCACGTCGTCGCGATGACCGGCGACGGCGTCAACGACGTGCTCGCGCTGAAGGACGCCGACGTCGGGATCGCGATGGCGTCGGGATCGGAGGCGACCCGATCCGTCGCGCAACTCGTGCTGCTCGACTCGAACTTCAGCGGCCTGCCCCCCGTCGTCGACGAGGGACGCAAGATCATCAACAACATCCAGCGCGTCGCCGCGGTGTTCCTCACCAAGACCGTGTACGCGATCCTCCTCGCCCTGGTCGTCGGATTCTCGGGCATCACCTACCCGTTCCTCCCCCGCCACCTCACCCTCATCAGCACCGCGACGATCGGCCTGCCCGGGTTCTTCCTCGCGCTCGAGCCGAACACCGACCGCGTCACCGGCGAGTTCCTCCGCCGTGTCGGATCGATCGCGGTGCCGTCCGGCATCGTCGCCGCGGCCACGACCCTCACCGCGTACCTCTACAGCCGCAGCATCGACACGCTGAGCCTCAATCAGGAACGGACCACCGCCACCCTGGCGCTCGCCGGGGTCGGCCTCCTCGTGCTGCTGCGAACCTCGCATCCGCTCAACCCGTGGAAGGCAGTTCTCGTCGCGTCGATGGCCGGCCTCGTGCTCCTGGCCATCATCACCCCGATCGGCCGCTCGTTCTTCGACCTCGTCCTGCCGCCCCAGCGGGTGCTGTGGGTGGTGGCCGGGCTGGTGGCCATCGCCGCGTGGCTACTCGTGCTCGGCGAGGCGCTCGCGAGGCGCGTCATGCAGCACCGATGAGCGCCGATTCGTGAGGGTCGGCCCGTGAGATCGCTGAACCGCCTGGCGGTGCTCGCCGTCGCGAACCTCGCGCTCGTCTCGGGCATCACCGTGGTGCTGCCGCTCCTGCCAGAGCTGCAGGAGCAGAACGGGCTCTCCACCACGCAGCTCGGCATCGTCGCCGGCGTGTCGTTCTTCGCCGGCCTGGTCGGCCAGCTCGGCCTCGCCCGTTACGTCGACCGCGGCTATGCCCGACACCTCCTGATCGCAGCGGCGATCACCACCGCGATCTCTCTCGTCGGCATCTCGCTCGCCCGGGGGCTGTGGGACCTCGTCGCGGCACGCTTCGTCGAGGGTCTCGGCTACGCGATGTTCACACCCGCGGCGCGCACGGTCGTGGCCGCCCACGACCCCAGCCGGATGGGCACGAACCTCGGACGGCTCTCGGGCGCCGAGCTCGCCGGGGTCGTCGTCGGCCCGATGCTCGGTGCGATCCTCGCCCAGGCCTTCGGTCTGCACGTTCCGTTCCTCGTGCTGGCCGTGGTGATGCTGGCGCTGCTGCCCCTGTTGTGGACCCTCGACCTCGGTCACCTCGAGGACCGCCCGATCGGCACCGCATCGGTGCGCAGCATGGTTCGACGACCGCCCGTCGCCCGCGCCGCGTTGCTGTACATGGCGATGATCCTCCCGTCGGGGGTGTACGACGTGTTGTGGGCCCTGTACCTGACCGATCGGGGGGCTTCACAGTCGGTCGTCGGTCTGAGCTTCGCGATCTACGCACTGCCCTACGTGGCCGTCGCCGCGTTCGGTGCACACGTGATCGATCGCATCGGACCACTGCGCGCCTCGTACTGGGGCCTCGCGGTCACACTCGTGCCGATCCTCGCATACGGCCTGATCCATCGCCCGTGGGTGCTCATCGCCGTGGCCACGATCGAAGGGGTCGCCAACGCCGTGTCGATCCCCGCCGCGCAGGCCGCGATGGTCGAGGCGTGTCCTCCGGACGAGGTCGGCACCGGTCAGGGCATCGCCGGCGCAGCGGGCATCGGCGCGGCGGGAGTCGCGGCGGTGTGTGCAGCGCCGCTCTATGACCAGACCAACGCGTTCGTCACGTTCGCGGTCACGGCCGCGGTGATGGCCCTCGCCGCGGTCGTCGCCGGGCTGATCGGTGCGCGCAGCCCCGCCCGGTGGGTCGCGCTCAGCCCGTCGGGGTCG
>DATEEV010000381.1:0-7684 GCA_035281005.1 Microthrixaceae bacterium
ATGGCAGATGAAGCCGTCGCAGACCTCGCCCGCGACCTCGGTCATCAACTGCCCGACACCGGCGAGTGCGATCGGCGGCGTGCCGAACGGGTTGGGGCCGGGATCGAAGAAGTCCGTCATCAGCGTGTGGGTGTAGAAGTCACCCCGGAAGTCGAGCTTCGTGCCGTCGTTCCAGCACGCCCAGATCGCACGGATCGCCGAGACGAACTCGCGCATGCGCGCCGCCGGGCTCGACCACGGCATCGAGAACCGCTTGGTGATGTGCGGCTTGATCTGGCTGCCGAGGCCCAGCATGAACCGGCCCCCGGTGAAGGAGTGCAGGTCGTAGGCGGTGTTGGCGAGCGTCATCGGGCTCCGCGCGAAGGCCACGGCGATGCCCGTGCCCAGCTGGGCGGTCGACGTCGACTGCGCAGCGAGCAGCAGTGGCAGGAACGGATCGTGGCTGGTCTCGGCCGTGAGGATGCCCGCGTATCCGGCGTCCTCCAGCTCCTTGGCCATGTCGGCGAACGAATCGAGATCGTGGCTGAGCCGTGGGCCGAGGCCTCCGTCGACCTTCATTGATTGCTCCTCGTACGAGATGGGGTTGGTGGCGGGCACTTCCGAAGGGGACTGACATCCCGCCTTCGACATCAACTGTAAACTCCCGAGTTACAACTGCGGACAGAGGGGTATGGATGTCCCGACGGGGGGTTGGCATCAAGAGCGAGCTGTCGATGCCCGGATGGCTGCGCCCCCTGGTACCTGCGGCGCTGATCATCGCCCTCCAGATGGTCGTGTGGCCGGTGTCGACCGGCACGCTGGCCTCGGGCATCGTGCTCGGACTGCTCGGCTCATTGACCGCGCTGGGCATGGCGCTGATCTGGAAGGCCAACCGGATCGTCAACTTCGCGCAGAACCAGCTGGGCGCGGTGCCGGTCACGCTGATGCTGTTGATGATGGAGGCGTGGCGGGTTCCGTACGCGGCCGCGCTGCCCATGGGGCTCGCGCTGGCGCTGCTGCTCGGGGCGGTCGTGGAGCTCGCCATCATCCGGCGCTTCTTCGACTCGCCACGTCTGATCCTGACCGTCGCGACGCTCGGGCTGACCCAGCTCCTCGCGTTCAGCACGGTCCTGCTGCCCGAGGCGTTCGACCTCTTCCCGGCCAACCGCACCTACGAGGCACCCTTCGACCTGACCTTCGAGATCGGGGTGGTGGTCTTCGACGCCAACGACATCCTCGGCACGGTCGCCTCGCTGGGGCTGATCGCCGGGCTGGCGATCTTCCTCGCCCGCACCGACGCGGGGATCGCGATTCGTGCGGCGGCCGAACGTTCCGATCGCGCCGGGATGCTCGGCGTGCCGGTCAAGCGTCTCCACACGCTGGTGTGGGTGATCGCGGCAGTCTTCGCGTTCGTGTCGATCTGGTTCTCTGCCGGGATCGGGTCGCTCGCTCCCGGTTTCGCGGTGTCGCTCCTCGTGTTGCTGCGGTCGCTCGCCGCCCTCGTCGTCGGTCGCATGACCGACCTCGTCACGATCGGCACCACGTCGATCGCGCTCGGCATCCTCGACGCCGGCATCCGAGCCAACACCGACGACGCCTGGATCGTCGCTCCGCTGCTCTTCGCCATCATCCTCGTCACCTTGTTGTTCCAGCGGCGCGCCGGCGGCCGGGTCGACGACGAGGACGCCAGCTCGTGGCGGGCGATCGCCGAGGTGCGACCAGTGCCCCAGGCCCTGCGCCGGCTCGGCGTGGTGCGTCTCGCGTCGTGGGCCGGCGCGGCGGTGCTGGCAGTGGGGGTCGTCGGGCTGCCCCACGTCGTGGGGACCGGCACCTCGCTCAAGGCGGGCGCGGTGCTCGTGTTCGCGATCATCGGGATCTCCATGGTGATCCTCACCGGCTGGGCCGGGCAGGTCTCGCTCGGGCAGATGGCCTTCGTCGGTGTCGGCGGCGCCGTCGCGGCGTGGGCCACGGTCGACCGTGGCCTCGATCCGATCATCTCGATCCTCTGCGCCGGCATCATCGCCGCCGTCGTCGCGGTGATCGTCGGACTTCCGGCCTTGCGGCTGCGTGGCCTGTTCCTGGCCGTGACCACGTTCGGCTTCGCCCTGGCCATGGAGTTCGCGGTGTTCAACAACGCGGTGGTCGACTGGATCCCGACGGGCTCGTTCGACCGTCCCGCGATCTTCAATCGGATCTCGCTCGATTCGGCCACTCGCGTCTACTACCTGGCGCTGATCACGTTGGTGCTGACCGCCGTCGCGGCGACCGGTGTCCGCCGGACCAGGACCGGCCGGGTGCTCATCGCGCTCCGTGACAACGAGAAGGCCGCCGCCTCGTTCGGCATCAGCGTGGTGCGGGCCAAGCTCACCGCGTTCGCGCTGTCCGGGTTCATCGCCGCGGTCGCCGGTGCGGTCTTCGTGATCCACCAGGCGTCGTTCCGTCCCGCCTCCTACGCGGCCAACGAGTCGCTCGGGGTGTTCACCTCCGCCGTCGTCGGCGGGCTCGGCACGATCACCGGCGGCGTGCTCGGCGCGGTGTTCCAGCGCGGCGCGCAATGGCTTCTGCCCGGCTACTGGCAACTCTTCGCGTCGGCAGTCGGCGTGTTGCTCGTGCTGATGCTGATCCCCGACGGGCTGGCCGGTGTCGCCTTCCGGTGTCGTGACGCGTGGCTGCGGTGGCTCGCCGACCGGCGCGGCATCGCGGCGCCGAGCCTGCGGGGCAACGCGGCAGATGTGATGGAGGCCGAGGCCCAGCCCGAGGAGGTGGCGGCGTGAGTCGCTCGGTCCCACGCCAGAAGCTCTTCGGCGACGAGGGCATTCGCCCGGCCTTCGCGGGCATGTGGAATCCGAGTCGATGGGGGGAGTCGATACGTCACCCGTCGACGGCAATGCGCCAGGTGGTCGGTAAGGGCTCGATCTACACGCTGTTGGTGCTCTTCGGCATCAACGCGGTCGACGAGCTCGACCGCACGGGCTTCGGGATCCTCCTGCCGACGATCCGCGACGCCTTCGGGATGAGCAACACCGGCATCACCTCGCTGGTCGCCCTCACGCTCGCCGCGGCGCTCGTCCTGCAGCTCCCGATCGCGATCATGGCCGACCGTCACAAGCGGGTGCCGATCGTGATCGTCGGCGCGATCGCCTGGGGTGTCTTCTCCTTCGCGACGGGCATGGCGACGACCATCTGGATGCTCGTGATCGCCCGATCCGGCGCCGGCATCGGGCGGGCGGTCACCGACCCCACCCACAACTCACTCCTCAGCGACTACTACGAGATCGACCGTCGCCCGGCGGTGTTCTCGTTCCACCGTGCGGCCAACGCGCTGGGCCAGTGCGCCGGGCCCCTGATCGCGGGTGGCCTCGCGGAGCTCTTCGACTGGCGGGTGCCGTTCTTCGTCTTCAGCATTCCCACGGCGATCCTCGTCGTGTTGGCGTTCAAGCTGCGCGAGCCGATCCGCGGCATCCAGGAGCGTCGCGCCATGGGCGTGAGCGAGGAGGTCGCCGAGACCGAGGAACCGGTCCCGAGCTTCGCCGAGGCCTGGCGGCTGGTGTGGAAGGTCGAGGTGCTGCGTCGCATCTGGTACGCGATCCCGTTCCTCGCGGTGTCGCTGGTCGGGTTCGTCTCGCTCGCAGGGCTGCTCTACGACGAGGTCTACGGGTACGGCGACTTCCAGCGCGGCATGCTCGCCGCGATCGTCGAGCCGTTCCAGCTGATCGGGCTCATCGTCGGGGCCCGGCTCGGCACGAGGCTGTTGATGCGCGGCCCGGCGCTGGTGTTCCGGTTCCTGAGATACGTCGCCTTCGTCGCCGGCGGCTTCGCCGCCCTGTTCGCGTGGTCCCCCAACATCTACGTGAGCGTCATCGCCAACATCGGTGTCACGTCGACACTCGCGATCCTGCTGCCCGGCATGTTCTCGGTGCTGGCGATGGCCATCCCGGCGCGGGCCCGTGCCGTCGGGTTCTCGGTCGCCGCCTATTGGGCGATCCCCGGACTGCTGCTGGTCCCGCTCATCGGCTGGCTGAGCGACAACCTGGGCATCCGCTGGGGCATGCTCTCGATGGTCCCGGTGCTCGTGCTCGGCGCGGTGATGATCAGCTCCGGTGCGTCGGTCATCGACCGTGACATCAACGACGTGTGGACGGCGTCGGCGACCCGGTCCCGAGCGCTGTTCCTCCGTCGCCAGGGCAAGGCCAAGCTGTTGATGATCAAGGATCTCAACGTGTTCTACGGGCCGGTCCAGATCCTCTTCGACGTGAACATCGAGGTCGGCGAGGGGGAGGTCGTCGCGCTGCTCGGCACGAACGGCGCCGGCAAGTCGACGCTGCTCAAGGCGATCTCGGGTGTGGTCGAGGCCGACTTCGGCGCGGTGATCTTCGACGGCCGCGACACCACCCACACACCGCCGTACGAGATCGCCGCGCTCGGCATCACCCAGATGCCCGGTGGTGCCGGCGTCTTCCCCTCGTTGTCGGTCCGCGAGAACCTGCGGGTCGCCACCTGGCTGACGCGCCGCGACCGGCCGCGCTCGGAGGCCGAGATCGAGCGGGTGCTCGACACGTTCCCGGTGCTGCGCGAGCGCTACGAGGAACCTGCCGCCAACCTGTCCGGCGGCCAGCAGCAGATGCTCGCGCTCGGCATGGCGCTGCTCGCCGAGCCGAAGCTGTTGATGATCGACGAGCTGTCGCTCGGCCTCGCGCCCGTGGTGGTCGAGCAGCTGGCGGGAATCGTGCGCGAGGTCGCGGCTCGCGGCACGACGATCATCATCGTCGAGCAGTCGGTCAACGTGGCCCTGACACTCGCGGAGACGGCCTACTTCATGGAGAAGGGTCAGATCCGCTTCTCCGGCCCGACCGAGGAGCTGCTCGAGCGACCCGACATCCTCCGTTCGGTGTTCCTGGGCGGCGTCGTGGGCACGCCGGTCGCCACGAACGGTGACACTCCGGAGCCGGCGGTCGCCGTCACCGCCGAGCCGGAGCCCACAGCGCCCGAGCTCACGGAGGCCGAGGCCGACAAGGCCGAGCCCGACGGGGCGGCTCCGGCCGGGACCGCAGCGGCGCTGCTCGAGGTCCACGAGGCGTCGGTCGCGTTCGGCGGCATTCTCGCGGTCGACGGGGTCAGTCTCGAGGTCGCCCAGGGAGAGATCCTCGGCCTGATCGGGCCGAACGGCGCCGGGAAGACCACGCTGTTCGATCTCATCAGCGGATTCACCCCCATGCACCGCGGGAGGGTGGTCCTCGGCGGCAAGGACCTCGGGGCGATGGCGCCCGACCAGCGGTCCCGGTTCGGGCTGGGTCGCTCGTTCCAGGACGCTCGCCTGTTCCCCAGCCTGACGGTCAACGAGACCTTGGCGGTGGCCTACGACCGTTGGGTCGAGGTCAAGGATCCCATCCATCCCATCCTCCGCCTCCCGGCGTCGATCGACAGCGAGAACCGGGTCCACCTCCGCGCCGACGAGCTGATCGAGCTCTTCGGCCTGGGCGCCTTCCGCGACAAGTTCGTCGGCGAGCTCTCGACTGGGTCGCGACGGGTCGTCGACCTGGCGTGCGTGGTCGCCCACAGCCCCGCGGTGCTGCTGCTCGACGAGCCCTCGTCGGGCATCGCGCAGCGCGAGACCGAGGCTCTCGGCCCGATGCTCGTGCGCCTCCGCGACGAGCTGGGCTGCTCGATCCTGGTGATCGAACACGACATGCCCCTCATCCGCGCCGTGTCGGACCGGATGATCGCGCTCGAGTCGGGCACGGTGATCTGCGAGGGCAAACCCGACGCCGTGCTCACCGATCCTGAGGTCATCGCGTCGTACCTCGGCAACACGGGGGAGTTCGTCGCGCGCTCGGGTGCCCGCAATTAGGGCCGTCGATCTGACAGGCTCGATCCGGCTCGAACTTCGGCCCGACCAACTCACACTCCGGCACAGCACCCATAGGGGGGTCCTCACGTGCAGCCATCAGGTGACAGGGAATCCGGCAACGGTCCGGACGGCGAATCCGCACTCCGTCCGTCCGGCCTCCAACCGTCGGGAGGCGGGGGGAATGGCGGGGGAGCGTGGCGCAAGATCGTGCCGATCGCCGTGGTGCTCGTCGTGATCGCCGCGGTGGTCGTGGCGGTGGTCGCGTCGGGGGGCGACGACGACGAAGGCCAGGCCGCCGACACCACGACGGTGAACGCCGGCGCGACCGATCCGGCCGACGCCGTGATGCTCGAGCCGGCGCTGTCGTACCCGAGGGCCGACGCCGAGGGCACCGCCGACGAGATCGAGTGGGGCGATCGTTGCGACACCGAGAACGGCCGGATCGCGCTGCCGTTGTTTCCCCAGCAGTTCTGCTTCGCTCCGTTCGAAGGTGGTGACAACGGGGGCGAGACCTCCCCGGGCGTCAGCGCCGACACGATCAAGGTCGTCGTCTACCTGACCCAGGCCGATGATCCGGTCCTCCGGTTCATCTACAACCAGATCGGCAACGACGACACGCCCGACGACTCCTGGGCGACCTACCTGTCGTATGCCGAGATCCTCAACCACTACTACGAGACCTACGGGCGCAAGGTCGAGCTGATCCGCTACGACGCGACGGGCACCATCTCGGACTCCGTCGCGGCCACGGCCGACGCGGAGACCATCGCCAACGACATCCGGCCGTTCATGGTCCTCAACGGTCCGCTGCTCACCAACGCCTTCGCCGACACCCTCGCCCAGAACCAGGTGATGTGCGTGTCGTGCACACCGGGCCAGCCCGCGCAGTGGTACATCGACCGGGCGCCCTACGTCTGGGACATCGCCAAGTCGCAGAACGAGAACCAGATCCAGGTGGCCGAATACATCGGCAAGCGGCTCGCCGGCGACCCGGCGAAGTGGGCGGGCGACCCGGCGCTCACGTCCAAGGAGCGGGTCTTCGGCTACGTCGGGGTCGACACCGGCGACCAGTCGAAGCAGCTCCGCGAGGAGTTCCAGGCCGACCTGCAGGACAACTACGACGTCGAGTTCGCAGCGATCGAGACCTACGCGCTGCCGACCGACCTGGCCGGCTCCGGACGCGACGTGATCACCCGGCTCAAGGAGGCGGGTGTGACCTCCGTGGTGTTCCAGGGCGATCCGCTCGCGCCCCAGACGCTGACCAAGGTCGCCACCGAGCAGGGCTACTTCCCCGAGTGGATCATCACCGGCAGCGTGCTCGTCGACACCACCGCCTTCAGCCGGTCCTACGACCAGGAGCAGTGGTCCCACGCCTTCGGACCGTCGAACCTCTTCGCACGGGTCGACCCGAACACCGCCGGGTCGCGGTACCTGCACGACTGGTACTACGGCGAGCAGCCGCCGGCGGATCAGTCCTCGGCGGTGATCCTCCCGAACCTGCAGTTCATCTACAACCCGCTGCAGGCGATCGGGACCGACGTGACGCCCGAGAACTTCGAGAAGGTGCTCTTCGGCGCACCCATCCTCCCCAGCACCCCGGTCACTCCTCAGATCTCCTACGGCAACCGTGGCATCTGGCCCTTCACCGACTACTCGGCGCTGGACGACCAGACCGAGGTCTGGTGGGACCCGACCGCCACCGGCGTCGACGAGCTCGACAAGGAAGGTGTCGGGATGTGGCGCTACGTCGACAACGGCAAGCGCTACCTGCCCGGTGAGTGGCCTGACACCGCGCCGAACGTGTTCGTGGAGGAGGGCTCGGTCACGATCTTCCCGGAGGCGCCACCAGAGGCGGCG
>DATEEV010000382.1:0-2556 GCA_035281005.1 Microthrixaceae bacterium
CGACGCGGTTCCGCCCTCGGATCGTGGGGAGCCCGACGTTGGTGTAGACGACGTCGTCGGTCATGTAGCCCATGGCTCGTTCGAGGTCCGACGCGGCGAGCGCCTCGAGGAAGGCCTCGGCCACGGCCTGGGGATCGGTCACGGCCGCGTCGGCTGGCACGGCATCGGGCTGGAGCGCGGTCGGCATGACCCGAGCCTAATGGGAGTCGATCGGTCCTCTCCGTTGAGAGAGGCTGATCCCGAGCCAGCCAGCAGGTCAGCACTTCTTGCGCCAGTGCTTTGAGCTCTACATCTAGATCGTGCGCCTGTTGGATGGTGAGGGGACCTCGGATGGCTGGTGGGATGACGTGCCTCGAGCACTGAACCATTAGGAAGCTGCTGGTCGCCTCGGGCTCGAACCGATCCGTTCAGGGAGGCGCCGATGGCGAAGCTGTTCGTAGGTCATGACTGGGCCGAGGCCCATCACGACGTGTTCGTCGAGGACGAAGCGGGCCGCCGGCTCGGTAGCGGCCGACTACCCGAAGGGATCGAGGGTGTCGCTCAGTTCCACGCGCTCGTCGGCGACCGGGTCGACGATCCAGCGGACGTGGTGGTCGCGACCGAGACCGACCGGGGCCTGTTCGTCTGGTCATTGGTCGCTGCCGGATACACGGTGATGGCGATCAACCCGATGTCGGTGTCGCGCTATCGGGAGCGGTACTCGACCTCGGGCGCCAAGTCCGATCCCGGCGACGCCCGGGTGTTGGCCGAGCTGGCCCGCACCGACCACCACAACCACCGTCCGATCGCCGGGGACAGCGACCTGGTCGAGTCGGTCAAGGTCCTCACCCGAGCTCACCAGAGCCTGATCTGGACCCGGCAACGCCAACTCAACCAGCTCCGCTCCACGCTGCGGGAGTTCTATCCCGCCGCCCTCGACGCCTTCACCGATCTGGCCCACAGCGACGCCCTGGCCGTATTGGCGGTGGCGCCGACACCGTCGCTGGGCCGGCAACTGTCGATCGCCAAGATCGCCGCCACGCTGCGCCGCGGTGGCCGCCAACGCCGCATCGACGAACGCGCCCGCGAGATCCAAACCGCGTTGCGAACCGACCAACTCGCCGCCCCGGACCTGGTGAGTGAGTCCATGGGCTCGGTCGTCAGAGCCCTCGTCGCGGTCGCCGCCGAGCTCACCGTCCAGATCACCGGACTCGAGACCGAACTGGCTGACCGTTTTGACCAGCACCCGGACGCCAAGATCATCCGATCCCTGCCAGGACTGGGGATGATCCTCGGCGCCCGGGTGCTCGCAGAGTTCGGGGACGACCCGAACCGCTATGACGACGCGAAGTCTCGCAAGAACTACGCCGGCACGTCACCGATCACCCGCGCCTCAGGCAAGAGCCACGTCGTGCTCGCCCGCTACGCCCGCAACAAACGACTCGCCGACGCCTGTTACCTCTGGGCCTTCGCCACCCTCACCGCCAGTCCCGGCGCCCGCACCTTCTACGACCAACGACGAGCCAACGGCGACACCCACAACCGCGCACTACGAGCCCTCGCCAACCGCCTCGTCGGCATCCTCCACGGCTGCCTCCGACACCACACCCCCTACGACGAACACACCGCCTGGGCACACCGCACCCAACTCGCCGCTTGACGACCTACGACCGTGGGATGTCTAGGTGGCGCGTCCGCGGGGTCGCATTTGTCGCGTTCAGCGAGGTCGGATCGTGCAGGTCGCCGCGTCGTACACGACGATGCGCGCGGGGTCCGCGTCGGGAGGCACGATCACGAGCACCCTCGCGCCGTCCACGGTCGCGCTGAGGACCTTCCACCCGGATCCGACCGCGTCGGGCGGCGGGCACGCGAGCGTGGGCGCGTCGACGGCGCGTTCCTCCGACGGGGCCTCGGGGACGGCGAGCGCGGTGGGTGGTCCGACGTCGGCATCTCCGGCGGGTGACGAGCGCGCCGCGTTGGCCGACCCGGCGCTCGAGACGATCGCACGACGCAGGTCGTCGTCGTTCGCGAACTCACCCAGGTCGGCGGTCGGGGCGACCCCGGACTCATCTGTCGCCGCCCTGGCCCGATCGTCGGAGCCGACGCCCGGTGCGGGGCTCGACTCGTCGGCGGACGATCCCGCCGCGTCCTCGTCCGCCTGGAACGCATTGGTCGCGGACCCCTCCTCCGCGACCGAGTCCACGCGGTCTGACCCCGGCGACGCGACGACCCCGACGATCGCGGCCGCCGCTCCCAGGGTGACGACCACCGCAGCGGCGACCGTCAGCCAGCGAGCACGGCCGGGCGAACCCGATCGTCGCGTCCCCGGGGCCATGGGGGTTCCTGCTGCATCGAGCTCGGCTGGGCTGAACTCCTCGAGGGCGGCGGCGATGTGGCGCTCCATCGTGGCGGGGTCGACCTCGACGTCGGCACGGAGCGCGGTCTCGAGCCACGGAGCCCGCCCCGGGTCGAGATGCCCCAGGTCGTCGGGTCCGCCGGCGCCACCACCGGGAGCAGGGGGAGTCGAGTCAGCCATGGTCACCTCCTTCGACGTCGCCGGCTGTCACCTGGTTCCCG